>JAZOUM010000030.1:0-7500 GCA_045658205.1 Eubacteriales bacterium
GCAGCGAGTGCTTTGCAGCAAAGAGAGAAAACAACTAAGACTTACCCGCATAAAAAACCTGTCATTCGACAGGTTTTTTATTTTTTTTCAAATTTGTCTATACAAATTTGAAATTATGTGGTATAATATATTATCTAAAAGTATGTGCGCGTATATGTAAGTGCGCAAGGAGATAATTATGGAACATAAGAAAAATAGAAATAACGACAGAAAGCCTATGTCACGGGGACGTGATTTTAAGAAAAATAACGGTGGATTTGATAAACCCCGCGCAAGCTTTTCCGAGGAACTTGATGAGACTGTGGTTATCGGCAGAAATGCCGTTAAGGAGTTGCTTTCCGGTGGACGTGACGTAGATAAGCTCTATATTACGTCCGGAGAGAGAGAGGGATCTATAAATCAGCTTCTCGGCATTGCAGCTGATCGCGGTATTCCGATCACGGAATGCGACCGTACAAAGCTTGATTCTATCGCAAAGGGCGGCAGACATCAGGGTATAATAGCTATAGCCGCAGAGCGTAATTATTCATCTATCGAGGAAATTATTGCTTACGCTGAAGAAAGAGGAGAGCCTCCGTTCGTTGTGGTTTGCGATGGAGTTGAGGATCCTCACAATCTTGGCGCTATCATAAGAAGCGCGGAGTGCGCCGGCGCTCACGGAATAATAATTCCCAAAAGACGCGCAGTTGGACTTACCGCTACAGTTGCAAAATCTTCTGCCGGCGCTCTTGAGCACATGAGGGTTGCAAAGGTTACCAATCTTGCATCCGCTATTGATGAATTGAAGGAGCGTGGACTTTGGATATATGCTGCAGATATGGATGGAAGCACGTATTATAAGACCGATATGAAGGGAGCAACTGCTCTCGTGCTTGGAAGCGAAGGCTTTGGAATATCAAGACTTGTAAAGGAAAAGTGCGATTTCATCGTATCTATACCGCTTTACGGACACGTTAATTCTATGAACGTATCCTGCGCCGCGGCAGTTCTTCTTGCTGAGGTTGCAAGACAAAGAAATGACAAGGAGGTATAACCTTGGATAATTTGGAACTTTTAAATCGCGATGGGGATGAGTTGGAAAACGTCAATGAAGCGAGAATAAAGACATCTCTTGAATTTGAAATTTCCGAGGAATCTCACGACGTAGGCGATTCTGCGTCTTTGGAAAAAGTCTTAGTTACGGATAAAAAAGACGCGGGTTCGGTTGGTGAAGATAATGAAACTGATAATAATGAGGATGCTAAGCCTTCCGGTACCTATTCTCAGAGTGACTTTTCTGATACCGCTTCGTTTATAAGACCTACGTATATACCGAGATTTACCGAGGTCAGCGATACCTACCGTATGCAGAATGATCCTCGTCCCCGTCCGAGGACGGATACGCACGAGGTCAAGGTTGACGGTGTACGTGAGAGCATTGGCGAATTAGATCCTACCGCGGAGTGCATTGAGGATCATGAGGTCGAGAAGGTAATTGTGACCTCCTCAAGCCTTCGTGAATCTGAGCTTGTTGATGAAAAGCTTACCGTTTTGAAGTTCTCCACACCCGTTGAATTTGTAGAAGAGCCTGATGATGACTCTTTTGTCGAGAATTATGAGAGTGAACCTCAAGATGAGCTTCTTGAAGCTACGGAAAACGAAAATATCGATAATGAGCTCGATTCCGTTTATGAAGAAGAGATTATTGAGGTAGAGAAAAATACCGAATTACCCGATCCTGACGCTACGTTCAGCGTAGTGGATTTTTCTGCTCGTGAGATATCCGTGTCGGAGGAACCGCTCGGCGCTTACGATACCGAGAAAAAAGAGAAGGGATCATCTGAATTTAATTCTCCCGTACAGCGTGATTCATTTAAGGATAGGTTCCTTGATACGTTGATGTCAATACGTGTAAGACTTGCCGGCGCTTTGCTACTGCTTATTATCGTGTTCGGTATGGATATTGCAACTTATCTCGGATACGACGCTTTTGCCGATATAGGTCTTGGAAGTATCCCGTATGCAAGAGCTGTTTTTGATATGCAGTTCTCTATATGCATATTCCTATTTACTCTTCCTGAAACTCTCAGGGCATTTAAGTTACTCGCAAAAAAACAGTTTTCACCCGAGCTTGTAAACGTTACTTCACTGGTAGTTATAATTGCTAACGATCTTATCATAGCGACCAATGGTGCTACGAACTATCTCACGTTTGGCGCTTTGTACGCTCTGCAGTGCTTTTCTACTGTCATTGCCGCGTATCAAAGAACCGATAGCGAGTTCTTGACCTTTAAGCTTGTTTCAAGGAACGTAGCAAAGAACGTAATAGACAAGCGACTCACAAGAGAGCTTCCGCGTGAGAATCTCGCTTTGGACGGTGCTGTAGATGAGTATAATTCAAAGACGGCGAGAATGTTCCGCACGGTATTTGTATCTAATTTCTTCAATCGCGCTTCAAAAACGTGTGAGAATTCTTTGAACGTTGCTACCATGATAGGCATAAGCATGGGTATCGCTTTAGTTACCGGAACTGTATCGTTCCTGCTTGATGGATATTCGCTTGTATCAGGAATTCAGTCTTGCGCGATGGTATTTATGCTTTCATATCCCGTTTTCTCTATACTTTCGCATAAAATTGCGTTGAAGTGTGTGTCTAAGAGAGCGGCGATCGAGGAGAGCGCGTTCGTAGGAGAGTCCTCGGTATACGAGGCGGCGGACGTTGATGTGTTTACTTATGAGGATACCGAAATTTTCGGAATTGAAGACGTAAGCATTCGTAAGGTGCATCTTTACGGTAAGGCTTATAATACTCCTAAGGCGATGAAGGAAATGTATTCGTTGTTCTCTGTTATAGGAGGTCCTCTTGATTTTGTATTCTCGTCGGCTCTTGATAGAAAGGGATCGTCGGCTGAAAATATAATAATCGAGGATGACGGTGTCAGCGGCATGCTTGAAGGCAGCAGAATTTGCGCCGGAACGGAAGAGTATATGAAGAGGCACGGAGTTAAGATTCCGGATGACGATTACAGAACAAATCCGTCCGCTACTGATTCTACCAAGGTTATGTACGGCGCAGAGGACGGAGAGGTATATGTAAAGTTCTTTATCAGATACTCCTTCTCGGAAGAGTTTACAATGCTTCTGCCTGATCTTAAGGCTAAGAAAATAGTTCCTCTCATTTACACGAGAGATCCTAATATCACCGTTGAGCTTCTTAAGGTGTTGACTCTCGGAGAAGATATTATCAGAGTTATGAAAAAGTACGTTCCTCGTACCACCGAGGAAAAGACGTATAGACGCATAGACTCGGGTATAGTTACTCACGGAGATAAAAATAGCGCTATCAATATGATCTTACTCGCCAAGAAATATACGGCGTTCCAGGAGTCACTTGCCGCAAGCGAGCTGATTTCCATGATCGTCGGCGCTGTTCTTGCCGTTGTTTTGGCGCTGGGAGATATGTTCGTTCTTCCCGCCACCATGTTGGCTTTATGGCAGGTTGTTTGGTGCGCCGTTTTATCTATAAGAAGCAGACTGACGTTCCAGTATCGACACGATAGGGAAGAGTCGGATAAAGAGCAATAATTATTAAAGGAAATTAAAATGTCGAATAATATCGAAACAAAGAATATATCCTCTGTTTTAAAGGCTGTTAACAAGCCCGGAAGATATATAGGTGGCGAATACAACAGAGTTATGAAAAATAAGGATGAGGTAAAGTGCAGATTTGCATTTTGCTTCCCTGATACCTATGAGATAGGTATGTCAAATCTCGGTGTAAGAATTTTATACGACGTTCTTAACCGCGATAAAGATATTTGGTGCGAAAGAGTTTATGCGCCTTGGGAGGATATGAAGTCTAAAATGGAGGAATACGATATTCCTCTTTCCGCGGTGGAAAGCGGAGATCCGTTATCTGCATTTGATCTTGTAGCCTTCTCTCTTCAGTATGAGCTTTGCTATACTACCGCGCTTCAGATGATAAAGCTTGCCGGCTTCCCGCTTCGCTCTAAGGATAGAGGCGAGGATGTACCGATTATTATTGGTGGAGGTCCCTGCGTATTCAACTCTGAGCCTGTAGCAGATTTCTTCGATCTTATGAATATTGGCGAGGGCGAGGAGGTTCTTCTTGAAATATGCCATCTCTATAATGAGATGAAGGATAATGGCACTTATTCAAGATCTGCATTTCTCCATGCGGCGTCGCATATAGAGGGAGTATATATTCCTTCTCTTTACGATGTTAGCTATAACGAGGACGGCACCATTAAAGAATATCGCCCCATTTACGATGATGTTCCCACTAAGATAAGAAAACGTATCGTCGAGGATCTTGATAAAGCTCCTTATCCGGATAAGCTCATAATGCCTTACGTTGAAACGGTTCACGATAGAATTGTTCTCGAGGTTTATCGCGGTTGCATAAGAGGCTGTCGCTTCTGCCAGGCGGGTATGGTTTACCGTCCTATCAGAGAAAAGTCTCCCGAGACTCTTTGCAAAAACGCAAAATGTCTCTATGAAAATACCGGATATGACGAAATATCTCTTATTTCGCTTTCTATCAGCGATTATTCCCAGATACGTGAGCTTACCGATGGCCTGCTTTCGTGGACCGATAACGCTCACGTCAGCTTGTCTCTTCCTTCTCTTCGTATAGACAGCTTCTCCGAGGAGCTTATGAAAAAGGTTTCGTCTGTTAGAACCGGTGGACTTACGTTTGCTCCCGAGGCTGGTACTCAAAGACTTCGTGACGTTATTAATAAGAACGTTAACGAGGAGGATCTTATGCGTGCTGTCGGCATTGCGTTCCGCGGAGGAAAGAGCAACGTTAAGCTGTACTTCATGAACGGACTTCCTACCGAGACTCTTGAGGATATAGAGGGAATTGCAGATCTTGCCGGCAAGGTAGTAAAGGAATACTACAAGATGCCTAAGCAGGATAGACCTCGCGGTGTTAGCGTTACTATCAGCGTATCTTGCTTCGTTCCCAAGCCTTTTACTCCCTTCCAATGGGAAAAACAGGATTCCTTCGAGGAGCTTATAAGAAAGCAGGATCACCTCAGAGGCTGTATCACCGACAAGAAGATCAGATATACGTATCACGATGCAAAGGTATCCTTCGTTGAGGCTGTTTTGGCAAGAGGCGACCGTAGACTTGCCGATGCTATCGAGCTGCTCGTTAACGAGGGTGCGATGTTCGATGCGTGGGATGAGTACTTCGATTATGATAAATGGATGTCCGCCTTTGAACGCACCGGTGTTGATCCCGCTTACTACACAACCCGCGGATTTGAGCTTGACGAGGTTCTTCCTTGGGATATGGTTGATTGCGGTGTAACTAAGGAATATCTTATGCGCGACCGTATGAAGGCATACGAAGAAAAGACTACTCCCTCCTGCGCAGAGCATTGCAACGGATGCGGAGCAAATAAGCTTGGAGGTAAAAACAGATGGTGCAATTAACTCCACAGCATCCCTACGTGACACTCAGACTGAAATTTAAAAAGGTTGGTAGTTTGCAGTATATCAGTCATCTCGATCTTGTTCGTACTATGAGCAAGATCATTACCAGAGCCAAGCTACCGCTGTGGTATACCGAGGGCTTTAATCCCAAGCCTAAAATGATATTTGCCGCGCCTCTTTCCATAGGAACCGAGAGCGTTTGTGAATTTATGGATCTCAGACTCATAGATGATATATCTCCTGATGAAGCAAAGGCGCGACTTAATGCAAATATGACCGATGAGATGCAGGTTATTGATGCGTATTATACCGAGGAAAAGCTTACCGATCTTAAGTGGCTTGCTTATTCTATCGATATTAATACCGATGGAGCGAGCCAAGAACTTGCAAAGAAGTGCGAAAATGCACTTCTTGCTGAAGAGGTAATGGTTACTAAGAAGGCAAAGCCGAGAGAGGTAGCGCCTACCGTTGATATACGTCCTCTTATCAAATCTGCCTCGGTTGAGCTTCGTGACGGAGTGATTCACATCGATGCGCTTCTTTCGGCTGATGCATCTTCCTTCCTGAATCCCGAGTACGTTGTCAAGGCTCTCAAGGGATCTTGCGGTATACTCTCAAACCCCGATCTAACTAAGGAATATTACTCCATTATGCGTACCGCCGCATATAAGGGGGATATGTCTGAATTCAAATAGATCAAAATATAGCTTCAATACTAAATTTTGTGAGCCGTCTTAGCTGTTCTATATGCAGCATAAGACGGCTCTTTGCCGCCATAAGCTCAGGAACACTATCTGATTCGGCGGCGCTTTTTATATCGCTTATATGCTCCTCTATTTCACGTATGTCATCGTCGTGCATAAATAATAGCAAGTAAACTCGTATTTTGTTATATTCACTTTCGATTTCTTTTATTTTGTACGATAGATGCGATGCGCTCTCGTGTTGTTGTATTGATGTGTCGATCTTTTCATTGAAATTTGAAAGCTTTTTATTTATAAAGAGCGCGATAAAAATTGTAGCCGATAAAATTAAAATAACAATTAGTATGGCAGATATCAGAGCCTTCATTTTTTACCTTCCTTTTTTATTATATTTATATAACCGTTTTCGTTTATCGTCATTAAGAACACACTTGATAAGGGCGTTTTTCTTTTGCGTAATTCGTCCTCAAGCCATTTGAGACTTAATCCTTCCTCGTTTATATTTTTGATATCGGGAGAGGTATCTATTACGAGAGTCTTTGCAATGTTTGGCGAGTCGCTTCCTTTAAGGAATGATATTTTTCCATTTTGTTCAAGAATGGCGTACCTTACGGACTGTATATCGGCAATACCTTGTGTTCGCATTTCTGTCAATATCTCGTTTATCGAAATTCGGTTTTCCGCGAGTACACTTTGACGAAGGCTTCCTTTATATATAATATATACGGGTTCGCCTTCAACCGCACTTTTGATTTTTGCGGATTTGTTTTTGATCACCGATATCAAAACCTCAGCGGACGCGATAAAAAGGATCGGTATGATGGATGGCAGAAGCGGAATATTAGTGTCACTTATGGGTAAAGCGCCTATTTCCGATATCAACAAAGTGGTTACCAGTTCGTTTACCTCAAGTTCTCCTATCTGCCTTTTGCCCATTATTTTAAGCATAATGTTTAGCAGAACGTAGATGATTATGGTTCTTATAAATATAGATGTCATATAAAATACCTCCTGCTTTTAGTTATTTTGCCAAAAGTGAAAAATAATTCCAAAAAAGTTGAAAAAACTTTAAAAAAGGTATTGACAAAGGAGAAGAAGTGTAGTATAATAGACGAGCTAACCTCGAGAGAGGAAAGCAAAATTGCTCATTGAAAATTGAACAACATGAAATTTCGAGCACTGAAAAGTGCAGAGATCTCGTTAATACACTTTGAAAAAAGAAACTCATAAAGTAAAAAGATAGCTAGTAAAAGCTCTAAGAAGATGTTGAGTATCCCCTGGGATATTTAATATACAATTTTTTTAGAGAGTTTGATCCTGGCTCAGGATTAACGCTGGCGGCGTGCATAACACA
>JAZOUM010000031.1:0-2188 GCA_045658205.1 Eubacteriales bacterium
CGAGATGGTGAAGAATCCCGGTATATACAAGCTCTCCGTAGTTGAGGACTGATCGGATATACTAAGGCGTAATTACACTTGCCCGGCCACGTGCGCTCGGTAAGTACGACTTATTTGCGTTGGCTTTGTGTCGTGTAATGCTTTTTGGTATATGCGACACCGAGCCAACCGTAGATTTTTAGATTATAACTTTTCAGCAAAAAACGAAAAGGAAGACTTTAGAAAATGTCAAAAAAGAAAATTCTCGTAGTCGGCAGCGCAAATATGGATCTGTCGATGAATATGTATAAAGTACCGGCGGCGGGTGAAACTCTTATCGACGACGGTGGTGTCGCTTACGTTCCCGGCGGCAAGGGTGCTAATGCGGCGGTTGCTTTTGCTAAGCTCGGAGCTGACTGTCAGCTTTGCGCAAAGGTGGGCGCAGACCTTCACGGTCAGAAGCTGTATCAGTATTACAAGGAACTCGGCATAAATACCGCAAGCCTAAAGGTAGATCGCGATAACCCTACCGGCCTTGCGGTCGTTATGAAGGAGAGCGACGGCAATAACCGCATCGTTGTTTATCCCGGTGCTAACTCAAACCTCTCTCAGGATAATATCCAAGAGGCGATCGAGTCCACTGATCCCGATGCGCTTTACATCGGATTTGAAGTGCCTTTCAACGTGGCGCTTTCTGCTGCGAAAATGGCGGCGGCTCGCAATATTCCTATCTTCGTTGATGCCGCTCCCGCTAACAAGGACTATCCTCTCGAAAACTTACCTATGCTCGAGGTATTCTCACCCAATGAAACCGAAACGGAAACCTTCACAGGCATACTTCCTCAGGGCACAGATTCCGCACTCCGCGCTTGTCTTGCGCTCTACAGAAGAGTAAAGACAAAGTACATCGTTATCAAGCAGGGGGACAGAGGCGCGTTTGTCTATGACGGAAAGCACTTCTTTGTTATCCCTTCCATCAGACTTGGCAAGGCGGTGGATACTACTGCCGCGGGCGATGCTTTCACTGCCGCCCTCACTCTCGAGTATCTGCGCGGATCGGGTATCCGTAATGCGGTCAAGTACGGTGTTGCGGCAGGAGCTATAACCGTCACACGTGTCGGAGCGGCATCCTCTATTCCCACAGATGATGAGGTGAGAGCGCTTATAACCAAGGAAGATTTAATTTGATCAAGACGTAAGCGCTTGTCACAGAACCCTCTCGACACGATCTCGTAAGGGAAGTGAACAGTATTTACAATGTCAATATGCTCTTTTGAGCCCTATTAAACCTTTGTTTTTCGCGAATTTGAAATTAAATGCACAAACACGAGGTTACCTATGAACTACAATTTTAACGAATACAGATTTCCGTCCGCAGACGGAAAGAATACAATATACGCGGAGATATATACGCCGAAGCACGTAGCTCCAAGAGGTATAGTTCAGCTGGCGCACGGTATGATAGATTATACCGGCAGATATACCGCTCTTGCAAGCTTTCTTTGTGATCACGGCTTTATCTTTGCGGGCAACCATCATCTCGGCCACGGAAAGAGCGTAGCCGACAGCAATGATTTCGGCTTCTTTGCCGAGCGTGACGGATACAAGTACGTGATCAAGGATGTTCACTCGATGAACAAGTATCTTCACAAAACTCATCCCGACCTTCCCATTATTTTGCTCGGTCACAGCATGGGCTCGTTTATCTCAAGAATATACGTAGCAGAGTATCCCTCGACGGTATCGGGACTTATCATACACGGCACAGGCGGTCCAAATCCCCTTGTCGGTGTAGGCAAGCTTCTTGCTAAGATTATTACATCATTCTACGGCTCGCACCACAGAAGTGAGCTTATCAACAATATGGCGTTCGGCTCTTATAACAAGAGATATCCAAAGGAAGAAGGCCACAATGCCTGGCTTACACGAGATCTTGAGAAGGTAGCGGACCGCGATACCAACGAATTCACCTCGTTCAAGTTCACAGTTTCCGGCTATACCGATCTTTTCACCTTCCTTGCAGCTTCCAACTCCAAGTCTTGGTTTAAGCGTTATCCTACCAAGATGCCCACTCTCATTATGAGCGGAGATATGGATCCCGTCGGCAACTACGGTAAAGGACCTGCTTACGTATATAAGCAGCTGATGATAAACGGCGCAAGCGACGTTACGCTCAAGATGTACGAGGGCGCTCGTCACGAGCTATTCA
>JAZOUM010000032.1:0-1578 GCA_045658205.1 Eubacteriales bacterium
GCAACGCTTGATTTTCCGGCACCTCCCGGGCCGTCGATAGCTATTCTGATCATAATAACCTCACTTGTATAATATATATTCTGCCGCACTTTTTCCAGCCAAATATCCGGTTGAAAAGGCAATCTGTAGATTAAAACCACCAGTGTATGCATCTACGTCAATCACCTCTCCGGCAAAATAAAGACCGGGGCGAATCTTTGATTCCATGCTCTTGGGGTTGATTTCCTTTACCTCAACACCGCCTGAAGTAACGATTGCTTCTTCTATAGGGCGAAAGGCTTCGAGAGGAATTCTGAAGTCCTTCAGAGTGGTTAGGATTACTTTTCGTTCCTCTTTGGTTATTGCGTTAATTTTCTTTCTTTCATCTATTCCCGTGAGGGATATAAATGGTGTTATCATCTTGCTTGGAAGAAGCGCTGAAAGTGAATTAACAAAATCCTTGTTTGCGTTTTGTTTGAAATCGTTTAAAAGTCGCGCGTCCAAGGTTTTCTCATCGAGCGCTGGCTTAAGATCAATAGAAAGACTCAAGGAAGAAATATCGTATCCTCTTAGGTGAGCAGAGGCGGATAGGATCATAGGACCGGTTACACCAAAATGCGTGAACATCATCTCTCCAAAATCGGTGTACAACACGTCTCCAGTAGCGCTCAATATTTTGATACCTACGTTTTTTAGAGAGAGCCCTTGCATATCGGGACAAAGTCGCGATGGAGAGGTAATAGGAATAAGGGAAGGGATAAGCTCGGTTATGTGATGTCCGAGAGATGACGCGAGTTTATACCCCGAACCGTCAGATCCTGTTAAAGGATAAGATTTACCGCCTGTGGCGAGAATCACCTTATCGAAGATATATTCCTTGTCTGTTTTGACAGTAAAGGTGCCATCGTTGTTCGCGTACAGCTTTTTTACCTTTTCATTTATCACGTTTGCGTTCTCGCAATATCTTCTCATCGCATCTACGATGTCCTTAGCTTTGTCGGTTTCGGGATAGACGCGATTGCCTCGTTCGGTTTTGAGCGGTACTCCGAGGCTCTCAAAGGTTGTCATTACATCTTCCGGAGTGAATGTACAAAGTGCGCTGTATAGAAAACGCGGGTTCTTTGTAATGTTATCGAGTAACTCCTGAATGCCGGAATTGTTAGTTACGTTACAGCGACCTTTTCCGGTTATAGCGAGCTTTTTTCCGAGAAACGGCATAGATTCAAATATGGTAACATCCGCGCCGTAAAGGCAAGCTGTTCCCGCAGCCATCATCCCCGCGGGACCACCGCCTATAACACAAATTCTATTAGAAAAATCCATAGTAACTCCGTTATATTTTTGCGTAAATACCGTATTCGCTCCAAATATCCTCGAGCTTATCAAATCTGCGGCGGATATCCTTTTCACGTCTGGATGTGATCTCTACTATGAGAGCGTTGATTATGCTTATGGGAGCAACAAGTGAGTCCATAAATGATGCCATATCGGATTGCGCAAGCAGTAAGCAATCAGCATGCTTTGCCAGCGGAGAAATGTGCGAGTCGGTACACGCTATGGTTTTTGCTCCGTTTGAGTGAGCGAACTTTACAGCGTTTG
>JAZOUM010000033.1:0-18217 GCA_045658205.1 Eubacteriales bacterium
CCATTACTCTGCCGCGACGCTTGTTGAGATCGCCCATAACGTCACCAACGTAGTTGTCGGGAACGAATACCTTGAGCGCGCCAACAGGCTCGAGGAGTACAGGATGTGCCTTGGGAAGACCTTCACGGTATGCGATCGCAGCCGCAAGTTTGAAGGAAATTTCGTTAGAATCTACATCGTGGTAAGAGCCGTCGTAAAGGTTAGCTGCAAGGTGAACCATGGGATATCCCGCAAGTACACCCTTCTGCATACAGTCGCGTAATCCAGCTTCAACCGCTGGGAAGAAGTTTCTCGGAACTGCTCCACCAAATACGGACTCTGTAAATGTGAGACCCTCATCCTCTCCGGGAGAGAACTTGATCTTAACGTGTCCGTACTGACCGGATCCACCGGACTGCTTCTTATGCTTACCTTCAACCTCAACGGTCTTCTTGATAGTCTCTCTGTATGCAAGTCTCGGCTTGCTGAGATCTACGTTTGCGCCGTAACGGTTACGAAGCTTAGATACGAGAATATCGAGGTGCATATCGCCAAGACCGGAGAGTGTGAGCTGCTTGGTCTCGGAATTATTTTCATACTTGATGGTCATATCCTCTTCAAGAAGACGGGAGATACCTGCGGATATCTTATCCTCATCACCCTTAGCCTTGGGAGTGATAGCCATAGTGAAGTAAGGTCTGGGATATACGATGGGAGCGTACTTAACGTTCTCTGCAAGAGTAGTAAGAGTATCGTTTGTATTGGTGTTAGAAAGCTTAGCTGTTACAGCGATGTCGCCGCATGCAAGCTCTTCTACGTCGATCTGCTTCTTACCGCGAAGCATAAAGATCTTGTTGAGCTTCTCATTTGCGCCGGTAGTAGTGTTCTTGAGAACCATATCCTTCTTAAGAGTACCGTTCATAACCTTGAAGAAGGACATCTTACCAACGAAGGGATCCGCAACGGTCTTAAATACGAACAAGGATGTATCCTGGCTATCCATATCGATAGCTACGTCAGAAAGGTTACCCTCTTCATCAACGAGATGCTCTACCTTACGAGCAAGAGGTCTCGGGAAGGATTCTGCGATAGTATCAAGGAAGGTCTTGATACCCCAGTTTTTAAGCGCCGCGCCACAGAATACTGGCACGATATCACCGGTAATGATACCCTGGTGGATAGCCTCAAGCGCCTCATCTCTGGAGATAGGCTCTTCGTTGAAGAACTTTTCCATAAGATCCTCGCTCGTCTGAGCGATAGCCTCAAGGAGCATATTGTGATATTCATCACATACATCCTTAAACTTCTCGGGAATAGAGGAACGAACGTATTCACCGGTTGTTCTCTCGAAGGTGTATGCACACATTTCTACGAGGTTAGCAAAGCCGACAACGGTGTCTCCATCTATAATGGGAATCTGAATGGGACAAACGTTGAGACCATATTTTTCACGGATAGCGCCAAATACCTTGTAGAATCTTGCCTCTCCGTCATCGAAACGGTTGATGAAGAACGCCTTAGGTATACCTGCTGAGGTAGCGAGGTTCCAACCGATCTCGGTTCCTACCTCTATGCCTGCCTTACCGTCTACGACGATAATAGCTGCGTCTGCAACTCTTACGCACTGTCTTGCCTCACCCTCAAAGTCAAAGAAACCGGGAGTGTCAAGAATGTTGATCTTAGTACCATTCCAAAGCATAGGAGCCGTTGCTGCGCCTACAGAATATCCTCTCTTAATCTCTTCGGGATCGTAGTCACATACGGTGTTACCGTCAGCCACGTTGCCAAGACGGTCTGTTACTCTCGAAATATAAAGCATGGACTCCGCAAGCGAAGTCTTTCCGCCTCCACTGTGTCCGAGGAGCACGACGTTACGAATACTTTTCGTATAAACCTTTTCCATTTTAAGAAATCTCCTTTTTTGCTATGAATGAATGTATGTGCGTAGGTTTCCGCAAAAACATCTACCATAATTCTATCACAACAAAACTGCGTTTGCAATATTTTTATCTAAACTATTTTACTATTCAGTGTAGAAAAACACGGCTTGTATTTGTCTAAAAAGCACAAAAACAAGCCGCGTTTTTATTATTTTAAGTTGAAACTCACGATTTTGATAGCATGTGAGCGAGTACCTCGTAGATGTTCTCTACTCCGCAAAGCTTTACGTTATCCGGTACCTTCACCTTTGTGGAAAGATTCTTTTTCGGGAGTATGATCTTTGTAAATCCAAGTCGGATAGCTTCCTTGACTCTATAGTCAATGTGAGAAACTGCTCGTACCTCTCCGAGTAATCCTATTTCGCCAAACGCTATGAGCTGCTCAGGTATAACTCTATCAGTGATTCCGCTTATCAGCGCCATTGCGATGGAGAGATCCGCGCTTGGTTCATCAAGTCTGATTCCACCGGCTACGTTGACGTATACGTCGTTTTCATAGAATTTAAGCCCCATTCTTTTTTCAAGGACTGCTATGAGCAGACTCATGCGGTTGTGGTCGAATCCGTCGCAGGTGCGCTTTCCGGCGGGATAGGCGGTACGTGTTACAAGAGCCTGGATTTCGCTTATTATCGGACGAGTTCCTTGCATAACGCATCCTGCGCAAGATCCGCTCATATTCTTGGGTGAATCTGCCATAACCATTTCACTGGGGTTTGGAATTTCTATCAATCCCTCGTCACCCATCTCAAATACGCCGATTTCGTTCGTTGATCCAAAACGGTTTTTGATCGCTCTGATAATTCGGTATGCATTCGTTCTTTCACCTTCAAAATAGAGTACGGCATCTACCATATGCTCAAGTATCTTAGGTCCCGATATACCGCCCTCTTTGTTTACGTGACCTACAAGAAAGATTGCGGCACCGGAGCTTTTGGCATAAGCGATAAGCGACATAGCGCTCTCGCGAACCTGAGTGATGCTTCCCGGAGCAGACGTAAACTTTTCCGAGGATAAGGTTTGTACCGAGTCGATAATAACTACGTCGGGCTTTATCCTTTCGCACTCCGATAGAACAGCCTCTATAGCGGTTTCCGTGAGCAGATATAATGATTCACCCTGTATGTTGAGTCGTTCTGCCCTCAATTTAAGCTGCCCTTTTGATTCCTCACCGGAAACGTAGAGGACCTTGCGCGTTTTTCCAAGCTCAGAGGAAATTTGCAAAAGCAAGGTTGATTTGCCTATTCCCGGCTCACCGGAAAGAAGCACGACCGATCCATCTACCAAACCTCCGCCAAGAACGCGATCCAACTCTCCCATTCCGGTATATGTTCTCAGATACGTTGGTGGCTCAAGCTCAGAAAGCTTTTCTGCATGATTATTGTATACGGCGTTGCCTTTTTGCTTTTTCTCCTCTTCTACCAGTTCTTCGTCAAAGGAATTCCAAGCTCCACAATCAGGGCATTTGCCAAGCCATTTAAAATTCGTACATCCACATTCTCTGCAGACGTAAATTACTTTTGGTCCTTTCATTTATACACTCCGATTCACAGCGCAATTTACGTTGCGCCGACGTTTTCATCTATATACTCTATAATACCACAAATTATTGCAAAAGACAATTGCTTTTGATATTCTTTTTTTGAAAGTTTTTGACACTCTTCGGGATTTGATAAAAATCCGCATTCGATAAGCACTGCCGTTCCGTTTGAGTTTTCAAGCAAATACAACGCCTCACCGTTTTTAATTTGACGCTTGTTATCGTGCTGTAGCTCGGCTTTGACTGCAGACTGTATTTTATTTGCCAAGCTTTTACTCTCTTCGTTTTTATCGGCATAATATACCTGTAATCCCGAGTATTTAGATGCTCCGTACGTATTCATATGTATGCTTATGAGAATAGGATCTTCGTACTCCCGTGTCAATTTACATCGATTTTTAAGATCCGATATCTTTCTCATACCTTTTATATTTTCTTCCGGTAGGTATAGCATTTTATCCTCCGTGCGCGTGTATACAACGGTGTATCCTCGAGACTTCAACTCCTCTCCTATCGTCATAGCTATCGAGAGATTGATATCCTTTTCATAGCTACCGTCAACGCCTACAGCTCCGGGATCCTCTCCGCCGTGTCCTGCATCTATAATTATCACGTTTGAAGCATCTGCGATCAATACTTCTGCTTTCGCTTCCTTAAAAGATCCGACGCTCATTAAAACTACAACAGCGATGATTACACATATCATGATAGCGCTGATGAATTTTATTATTCTCTTTCCATTTATTACATATATAAACATAAAAAAACCTCCATACAGCCTTACTAACTATATGGAGGAAGAATAGATATGATTACTTATTTACCCGTAAATATGGATAAAAGCTTTTTCTCCTTTGATCCAAGTCGGTAAGCGAGATGTGTCACCGCAACCGAAATGAGAGGGAGTATTGTGAAGAGTATTGCTTCGATAAGGAATTTTATATAGTCAACGTCACCTTGTGAAAGACCTGTAGGGACTATGGCAGAAATAACACCGATATACATTGACGCGTTAAAACGCATAATAAAATTGAATATGATGAAAGTGGCGTATAACGTATCACTTCCGGTAAGAAGAAACAAGGACATAAAAGCAACTGTGAAAAGACCTAATACAAGGTTGGGTACGTTTGCAAAAATGCTCATTACAAGTCCCTTTTTAGGACAAGGCTCCATTCTTCCGCCTTCGATTCTTATTTTATCCTTAGCTCCGATCTCCCAAACTGCGTAATATACAAGCGCAAGATAAAAGCATATCGAGAACAAGGATACTACTATGCTTAGTGCCGAGGATAATCTTTCGTTATTGAACGATCCCACCGCTGTGTACAGTAGCATAGAGAAAATCATTATACCAAGTTGATTTATGTACAGTCTGACGATGTCGTATGAATTCTCTTTAAAAATCTTCATATAAACCTCGATTTGTGTTTTTACTCTACTATTTTATCATATATATCGAAAAAAACAATACAAAAACAAAAATGTTTACATTTTATCCACTAAAAAACGAAAAAATTTTGTATAATAGAAGTGTAGTAAAATGTTAAGAGGTACGTTATGTCGGTATTAACAATGAAAAGCGATGAGTATAAGACCTTTCCTCTGATACTCCGTGAATACGCTGAATATACCGTTGTTATAAAGGGCAACAGCGAAAAAACAGTTTGCGAATACTTGCTGGATTTAAGAACGTTTTTCCGATTTATGATCACAAAATGGGATGATTTGGATCTCGATGCTGATGAATTTGAAAAGCTTAGTATTAAGCGCATAAATGAGGATGACGTAAGGCGTATAACGCAGAAAAATATAATTGAATATCTTATGTTCACGGGACGTGACCGTAAAAACTCACCTACTACACGAATGAGAAAGCTAAGTGCACTGCGCTCATTTTTTAAATATGCGCATTCTAAGGAGCATATAATAGACGTCAATCCTACCGCAGACGTAGACGCTCCTAAAAAGGCAGCATCGCTCCCAAAATATCTCACGGTTGAAGAAGCCGTACGTCTTATGGAAACAGTCAAAGACGACAAGGAATCTAAGACGAGAGTTCGTGATTATGCAATTATCGTCCTATTTTTGAATACCGGTATGCGTCTTTCGGAGCTTGTAGGACTTAATCTTGAGAGCTTTGATTCGGAGCTTACTATGGTTAAGGTTCTTGGTAAGGGATCGAAGGAAAGAATAATTTATCTGAATAAGGCGGCTCGCAAGGCTCTTATTGATTATTTGAAATTAAGGCTTGATCCTAAGCACGTGAGAACGTCGTCAAACGCCGTTTTTCTTAGCGGAAGAGAAAATAGAATATCTAACAAAACTGTGCAGTGGATGGTTCAAAAATATCTTAAAATGTCAGGGCTTGGAGCTAAGGGATTGTCTGTTCATAAGCTAAGGCATACTGCCGCGACTCTCATGTATCAGTCCGGCAAGGTTGATATAAGAGTCCTTAAGGATATACTCGGGCACGAGCAATTAAATACTACACAAATATACACTCACGTTGTGGACAGGAATCTCGAGGAGGCTGTAGAACAAAATCCTCTCTCGGATGTTTTAATAAAGGATAAATAATTCTGCTTAGAAATATTATCTATGATTTGATTTTTTGGAGATAATTATGACTATAGGCGAAAAAATAAAAACGGCGAGAATAGCGCAAAATAAGACGCAATCAGATGTCGTTCAGGATAAGATAACGAGAAATATGCTAAGCGCAATCGAGGGGGATAAGGCGTTGCCATCACTCGATACGCTGCTATATTTGTCAAGAGAACTCGATCTTCCGATCTCATACCTGCTTTCCAATGAAACGGACATATCGGTCTATAGAAAGCAAGATATGATAGATGATATCAAGGATGCCTTTTCATCCGGGAAATATTCGGATTGCATTTCTCTGATTGAGAAAATAGGTAAGGTAGATGATGAGCTGGCATATATTCTTTGCTACTCCAACTTTCACCTTGGTACAGCCGCTGCTAAGTTTGGATCTTTTATAACGGCGGATAAATATTTGGCGGCGTCACTCGAATATGCAAAGTCGACTATCTATGATACCAAGTCTATCGAATGCGCAATCCCCTTATATCTCGCATTTGTAAAAAACGTTAACTCTCCCCTTCTCGATTTTGACAAGCCACAATATCTTCAGTCTATGGCAGAAACAGTGGATTATGAGTTCTTCAAGTATTTATGTAATGATGCATCTTACAATTACTCTAATCTCTTGTTCAAAAAGCATTTGCAGGCTAAAGTAAAGATGCGAGAACGTAAATATTATGATGCGATACATTTACTTCTTGAGATCACTGAGTCACGTACAAGCGTTGAATATAACGCTTACTTGATGTACGGTGTTTACGGAGATCTCGATAACTGCTATAAGCAAGTATGCGATTTTGAAAATGCATATAAGTATTCATCCAAGCGTATTTCTATGCTTGAGAGCTTCAACTCCTGATAAATAACTAACCGCTTTCTATTTTGGAGGCGGTTTTCTATTTACTTCGCTAAAAATTGTATTAACATTATAAAAATGTATTGACTTTTAAAGCCTTTGGTGGTATAGTATATTCGGTGAAATATGGATTGTTTTCACACGCATATTATTTTGTTATTTTTTTTGGAAGGAGAACAAACTTGAATAAGTACATCAACTCCAAAATCTGTAGCTTACCCAATGCTGCGGATTTGCGCGCGGCACTTGTTGCCGGCGAGAATGCTGAAGTAAGAAATCAGCTTGCCCTTCTCTTCGACTATAATACTTTCGTTGAGACGAGCGCTTATACTCAGCGCGGTTTTTCCGACTTCCTTGCTACGGAAAAATCAAATGAATTTGAAGGTGTTATCACTGGATACGGTGCCATCGACGGAAAGCTCGTATTTGCTTTCGCTGAGGATGCTACCAGAATGGGTGGCGCTATTGACGAGCGTCATGCTAAGAAGATCATCGACCTTTACAACCTTGCTATCAGCAACGGAGCTCCCGTAATCGGTATCTTCAACTCTAACGGTACAGACGTATTTGAAGGAACTGCAGGTCTTGCAGCTTACGGTAGAATACTTAAGGCCGTTAACAATGCATCCGGAGTTATTCCTCAGATAGCATTCGTTACCGGTAAGTGTATCGGTACTGCTGCTACTATTGCGGCGACATTCGACTTCATCGTGAAGTGTGAGAATGCAGAACTTTATGTTTCCTCTCCCGCTCTCACCGGCCTTAAGAATGCGCAGGATTCTATGCTTGCGTATACTGCTGATGAGGCATCTTGTGCAGGTTTCATTAAGAGCTTGATTTCCTTCCTTCCCGATAATGCAGACACCGGTATTCAGGTTTCCGATTCTGCGGACAACCTCAACAGAATGCTTGGTGATCTTGATTTTTGCGGTTCTGCTCTTTCTGCAGTATCCGTAATCGCCGACAACGGCGTATTTATCGATCTTGGCGCTGATTTTGCTAAGGGCGTTTCCACTGTATTTACCACTGTTGGTGGTGTTAAGTGCGGTATTGTAGCAAACTCATTCTCTGAGAACGGCGGTAAGATTGATGCAGGTATGGCAAAGAAGGTAGCGAGATTCGTTGACTTCTGCGATAGCTTCTCCATTCCTGTTGTAACTCTTGTTGATTCTCTCGGTATTGCGATCGACAAGGAAAATGAGGATACATTCGCTCCCGAGCTTGCAAGACTTGCTACAGCTTACGCTATGAGCAGTGTTCCTAAGATTACCGTAATTCTCGGTCATGCTATCGGCGCTTCCTTCGTTCTTCTCGGATCTAAGGCACTCGGCGCTGATCTTGTATACTCTCTCGATACTGCTGAAATTGGCGCGCTTTCTGCTGAAAGCGGTGTTGCTTTTGCTTGGGATAAGTACATCTCTGAGGAAAAGACAAGAGCAGAACTTGTTGCAGAGTGGAAGGCTAACGTTTCTTCTCCTGTTAAGGCTGCGGCAAGCGGTGAGATCGATGATATTATCGGTACAAACGAGCTTAGAGCGAGAATCTGCTCTGCTCTGCTTATGCTTTCTGCTAAGGGTAGATTTACCTTTTAACAGGGAGGCGAAATTATGAATTTCTTACTTGACGTAAATAACGTAGACGTTACAAAGCCTATTGATAATTTAAGCGATAAGCTTTTGTACGGCGGTCAGATGCTGCTCATAGGTATGGCTACCGTTTTTTCTGTACTTGTTTTGCTTTGGTTTACGCTCGTTCTCTTCAAGTTCTTCTTCCACGACTTAGGTCATGGCACCAAGAAGACAAAGGAGATAAAGGCAGAGCCTGCACCTGTATATCAAGCGCCTGTAGCTTCCGATGGCGAAGAAATCATCGCTGTTATCGCAGCGGCAATCGCAATGGCTGAAAACGAGTGCGGAGGCAATAAGCAGTTCCGCGTTGTATCATTTAGAAGAAAATAAAAGAGAGGTTATTAAAATGAAAAAGTATAATATCACTGTTAACGGCAATACCTACGAGGTTTTCGTAGAGGAGGCTGATGGCGTTGTAGCAGCACCCGCTCCCGTAGCGTTCTCTGCTCCCGTTGCTACTCCTGTTGTAGCTCCCGCAGCGGCTCCTAAGGCTGCTCCCGCTCCCGCAGCTCCCAAGGCAGCTCCTGCTGCATCCGGCGCTTGTAAGGTTACTTCCCCTATGCCCGGTACTATTCTCGACGTTAAGGTTTCCGTTGGTCAGTCTGTTAAGAAGGGCGACGTTATCTGTGTTCTCGAGGCTATGAAGATGGAAAATGATATTCCCGCTCCCCAGGACGGCGTAATCGCATCTATCAACGTTCAGAAGGGCGCATCTGTAAACGCAGGAGACGTTCTCGCATCTCTCAACTAATTTAGCAAAGGCTTAGGTACTAAAAAATGTTAGAATCAGTTAAGACGTTTCTTGGAACAACCGGCGTAGCTAAGTTGTTCGGAGATTCTAATTGGTGGCAGTACCTTGTAATGTATGCTATCGTCGGAGTTCTCTTCTATTTGGCAATTGTTAAAAAGTTTGAGCCTCTCCTTTTGATGCCCATTGCATTTGGTATGCTGCTTGCAAACCTTCCCGGTGCAAATTTGATGCACTTGGAATTCTTCTTTGATGACTACTATCTGACAGCAGAACAAGTTGCTGCCGGAGAGCACGTTACTATGCAAAGAATGATTCAAGAGGTTATCAATAACGGTGGACTTCTTGATATTCTTTACCTCGGTGTTAAGCTTGGTATTTATCCCTCGCTTATATTCCTTGGCGTTGGCGCTATGACTGATTTCTCTCCTCTTATCGCTAATCCCAAGTCGCTTCTTATGGGCGCCGGCGCCCAGCTCGGCGTATTCGCAGCATTCTTCTGCGCACTCTTCCTTGGATTCTCTCCTATGGAGGCGGGTGCTATCGGTATAATCGGTGGTGCAGACGGTCCTACGGCAATTCTTGTTACCAAGACACTTGCTCCTCAGCTTCTCGGCGCTATAGCGATTGCTGCTTACTCTTATATGGCTTTGATTCCTATCATTCAGCCTCCGTTTATGAAGCTTCTTACCACAGAGAAGGAAAGAAAGATAAAGATGACTAACCTCAGATCTGTTTCTATGGTTGAAAAGGTAGTCTTCCCTATTCTTGTTACTGTTATCGTATGTCTTATAGTTCCCGATGCGGCGCCCCTCGTAGGCTTCCTTATGCTCGGTAACCTCTTCAACGTCTCCGGTGTAACCGACAGACTTTCTAAGACTGCGCAGAATGAGCTCATAAATATTGTAACTATTTGTCTTGGTGTTTCGGTTGGTGCAACCGCAAATGCTGAGAACTTCCTTAAGCCTCAGACGCTTTACATTATAGGACTTGGTCTTTGCGCCTTCGTTCTTTCAACTTGTGGTGGTCTTATCACCGGTAAGATAATGTGTAAGCTTACAGGTGGCAAAATCAATCCTCTTATCGGCGCTGCAGGCGTTTCTGCAGTTCCTATGGCGGCGAGAGTCGCACAAGACGTGGGAAGAAAAGAAGATCCCTCCAACTTCCTTCTGATGCACGCTATGGGTCCCAATGTGGCGGGCGTTATCGGATCTGCGGTTGCGGCAGGTGTATTCCTCAGCTTCCTTCGCTAAACTACAATAAAGAAAGGATATTAAAATGTCTAAGGTTTTAATAACAGAAACAGTCCTCCGTGACTCTCACCAGTCCTTGGCTGCTACGAGAATGACCACCGAAGAAATGCTCCCTATCCTTGATGATATGGACAAGGTTGGCTACTATTCTCTTGAGGCATGGGGCGGCGCTACTTTCGATGCTTGCTTGAGATTCCTTAATGAGGATCCTTGGGTAAGACTCAGAACTATAAAGGATCATGTAAAGAACACCAAGCTTCAGATGCTCTTCAGAGGTCAGAATATTCTTGGTTACCGTCACTATGCTGACGACGTAGTAGAATACTTCGTTCAGAAGTCTATCGCTAACGGTATTGATATTATCCGTATCTTCGATGCTCTTAACGATGCGAGAAACCTTGAGACCGCTATAAAGGCAACTATCCGTGAGGGTGGTCACGTTCAGGCGGCGATCTCCTATACAACCTCTCCCTTCCACACCAACGAGGGCTTCGCTGCTTACGCAAAGCAGCTTGAGGAAATGGGCGCTCACTCCATTTGTATCAAGGATATGTCCGGTCTTCTTAAGCCCTATGAAGCATTCCAGCTCGTTAAGGCTATTAAGAGCAATGTAAAGATCCCTGTAAACCTTCACTGTCATTATACCGCAGGTCTTGGTTCAATGACTCTTCTCAAGGCTATCGAGGCGGGTGTAGATAACGTAGATACCGCTATCTCTCCTCTTGCTATGGGTACATCTCATACTCCTACTGAGTCTCTCGTAGCTACTCTCCAGGGTACTCCCTATGATACCGGTCTTGATCTTGCTCAGCTCGATAAGGTTGCTAAGCACTTCAATACCATCAGAGAAAAGTATCTTGCCTCGGGTCTTATTGATCCTAAGGTTCTTAAGGTTGATGTTAACGCTCTTCGTTATCAGGTTCCCGGCGGTATGCTTTCCAACCTTATTTCTCAGCTTAAGATGGCTGGTAAGTCTGATAAGCTCGACGACGTGCTTGAAGAGGTTGCAAGAGTTCGTGAGGATGCAGGTTATCCTCCGCTCGTAACTCCCTCCTCTCAGATCGTTGGTACTCAGGCAGTTAACAACGTAATTTTTGCAGACGAGGGTAGATATTCCAGAGTTACTAAGGAGTTCAAGGCTCTTGTTCGTGGCGAATACGGTAAGACTCCCGCTCCTATCAGCGATAGCTTCAAGAAGAAGATCATAGGCGATGATGCAATCATTGATTACAGACCTGCTGATAAGATCGCTCCCGAGATTGACTCCTTGAGAGCAAGAGTTGCTCCCTATGAGGAACAGCCCGAGGATCTTCTTTCTCTCGCTCTCTTCGAGCAGGTTGCTATCAAGTTCTTCAACTGGAGAAAGCAGCAGAAGTATCAGCTTGATGCTAACGCAGATGCTGAGAACGGTATCCACGCAATCTAATAGATTTAAATAAAATCGATAAACTTCCAATAAGGGACAAATATAAGAATATCCATCTCAATTTCGAGATGGATATTCTTTTTATAAAAAACAACACCAAGGTGTTTTTTAACCTTGATGTTGTTTTGTTTTTTGAATATTTTATTAGTTGTTTTTGTTTTCATTATCCTTATCGGTGTCGATAGGACCGTTTGCGGTAAAGAGATCGAAATCACTATCATTAGGTTTGCCCTCGAGCATATTAGCTCTGAGCGCCTCTTCCGCAAGCTGAGCTCTTTCTCTTTCGAGCTCCTCATTTCTTGCGTTCTTCTGATGTGCTGTCTGATTCTCTTCTTCGCTTACTCGCTTACGTTCTTCGGCAATCTTTTCAATAGCTTCTATCGTGGGATTATCTATCTCCATACAAGCCTTAAACTGATCCTCGTCCATAAACTCGTTTTTAAGAAGGAACTGTGCTACAAAATGCAGCTTATCAATATGAGTTTCGAGTATGTTTTTACATCTATTGTAAGCGGTCATAATGATTGAGCGTATTTCATCATCAATAGTAGCGGCAGTTTTATCAGAATAGTTTTGACCGGATGAGAAGTCTCTGCCGAGAAATACCTCGTCGGATGAATGCTCGTTGCCGTAAAGTACGGGACCAAGAACATCGCTCATACCATAGCGTGTAACCATATTTCTCGCAATTCCGGTTGCCTGCTGTATATCTCCGGATGCACCTGTGGAGATATCGTCGAGAATAAGCGCTTCCGCTACACGTCCACCAAGGGCTCTTACGATTGTATCGAGCATCTCATTCTTAGACGCGCCGAATTTATCCTCGGTAGGAACACTGAGCGTTACGCCACCTGCATTTCCTGCGGGAATAATAGTGATGTGCTTAACGGGATCTGTGTGATTGCAATAATATGAAGCAACTGCGTGACCGGCCTCATGATAAGCGATAAGCTTGTTATCGTAGTCACGTCTAACTACCGTCTTTTTCTGAGGACCGAGAAGCATCTTCATATATGAGTCCTCAATTTCTTGCATACCGATGAGGGCCTTATCCTTTTTAGCCGCGAGAAGCGCTGCCTCATTCATTAGGTTGGCAAGATCTGCACCGGTAAATCCAATAGTTGTCTGAGCAATTTTGTGTAGATCCACGGTTTCTTCAAGGGGTTTGTTTCTGCAATGTACCTTAAGGATCGCTTCTCTGCCGTTCATATCGGGATAATTTACCGTTACACGTCTATCAAATCTGCGGGGACGAAGTAACGCGGGGTCAAGAATATCGGGGCGGTTTGTTGCCGCCATAACTATGACACCGGAATTAGTGCCGAAGCCATCCATCTCAACGAGGAGCTGGTTAAGAGTCTGCTCTCTTTCGTCATGACCACCACCGAGACCTGCGCCTCTATGACGACCTACCGCATCAATTTCATCGATAAAAATGATACTTGCGGGAGTTTTTCTCGCGCTATCGAAAAGATCGCGCACTCTGGATGCACCTACACCTACGTACATTTCTACAAAATCAGAGCCTGAAATTGAGAAGAAAGGAACTCCTGCTTCGCCTGCTACTGCCTTAGCTAGCAATGTTTTACCCGTACCAGGAGGTCCAACAAGAAGAACACCACGAGGAATTCTTGCGCCAAGCTTAACAAACTTGGCAGGATTTTTAAGGAATTCTACTACTTCCTCAAGCTCCGCCTTTTCTTCCTCGGCGCCTGCAACGTCGGCAAACTTAACAGCGTCCTTATCACCGACTGTAACCTTTGCGCGAGACTTGGAGAATGAACCCATTTTTCCACCGGCAGAGGTACCTGCGCTCTTCATTACAAAAATCCAAAGAACGATGAAGAGTATACCGAGAATAATAAACGGAAGGTACGTCATATACCAAGGTGTTTCTTCGGCTCTGAGATAATTGTAGTACTTTATATTCGTGCTCTCGGTAGCAAGCTCGTCTATACGCTCCACTTGGAACATATAATTCAACTCGTATGTGTAAGTCTTTTCTATATAGTTGCCGTGCTCGTCAAACTTATATTTGAACTTGCCGTTTTCCTTTATTAGCTTTCCGTTATCGTCTGTTTGTACTTGGTAAGCTGTTATAGTTACTACAGACTCGCCATCGATCACACAGCTTGTAACAGCATTCTCTTCGAAGAGCTGTACAAGATCACCGTACGTAAAATCGGTTTTTTCAGCTCTCGCTTCATTGAACACAGAAACAGCCGCGATTACTACAAAAATTGCGAGTATAAGTAGTAAAAAGCTTTTAAAATTCACTTTCATTATAGCAAACTGTTGCCTTTCTTAATTGAAATTGCTTCTCACTTGCGCAAGTGAGCGGTAAAAACCTCCACTTCTCCGTTAGCAATTTCGGAAAATGCAAACGTGATGCAGACGTTTTTTCTTGGATCGTCATTTTTTGCGTCATCTCTGACTGACATGCCGGGTACAAATACTATTCCTTTGGAATCGCATAGAACCGGAATGAAGGAACGTTGATGCTTGGGAATATTCCTGTCGTTAAAGACCTTTTTAAGCTTATGAGTCATACCGGAATATTTGTATGAATCTCCGTCCTTTTTAAAGCGCAAGATCAAGCCGTCATTAATTATATCAGAAGAAATCCGCGCTTGTATTGAAAAATTGTAAACATTTAAAGAAGTTTTGGCAATATCTCCGACAAGGACCGTGAGATTAGTGCCACTTATTTTATTTTCACCCTCAGTGAGTGAAAATATTTGTCCGACAAGTGTATTTTCGTTTTTTTTGGGCAAAAAAGTGCATATGCCGCGTTCGCAGACAAAGTTATAGCTACCTTGCAAGGAATAAGTAAAGTTATCGTTAGATAACAGTTTACTTAAGGCTTGAATATGCTTTTCTTCGGGATAAGCGCCCGTATGATCGTGAATAAGCATAGACATCACCTTAGCGAAAACCGATGGATGAAGCTGCATAAGCTTTGAGTTGATAATTCCCTCGGTACACTCTGAGTTAATAAAATCAATCGCTTGATTGTTGATGTAATCAAGGTCTGATCTAAGATTTTCGCTCAATTTTAAAAATGCAGCATCGGGATTGCCGGAAAGGCGCTTGAGTAATGGCAGAATTTCGTTTCTAACGTAATTTCGAGAGTAATCCGAAGTCAGATTCGTACTGTCGGTTACATACGGAATTTGGTGTTCATCAAGCAAAGAAAGTATTTCACTTTTTGATATAGCGATCAGCGGACGGAAAATATTATCGCGTATCGGCTTGATTCCACAAGCGCCGGAAAGACCACAGCCACGAAGAATATTCATAATGACTGTTTCGGCATTGTCAGTTGCATTATGTGCCACAGCGATAGCCGACAAATCATCTCTGCTTAATATTATGTTGTTAAAAATTGAATATCTCGCATTTCTTGCGGTTTCCTCAGTACCAATGCCAAGCTCGCGACTGACTGTTGGTATATCAATGCTGTGAGAATAAAAATCAATCCCTATTTGATTTGTAAATTCAAACGAGAAGCGTTCGTCGCGTTCCGCCTCTGCACCTCTGATGCCGTGATTGACGTGTACTGCGAGCATGGGTATATGCTTACCGTTTCTTCTTTGATACTCTTTTAAGAAGGATGTGAGAGGAACCGAGTCGGCTCCTCCTGAGAAACCGATAACAACACCCGTATGAATGAGGGGGCGCATATTTTCGCGTTCTACTGTGTGTAGTATCCTATCATAAATGGCACTACCGGATGTAGATGCGAACATTTTCTCAATGGTATCAGGTCTGAACATCTTCAAGGGTCCTAAACTTGGTAAACTGACCTATCCAGCCCATACGAACGTTACCAACAGAGCCGTGTCTATTCTTTGCGATTATAACTTCAGCTGTGTTTGCAGTATCCTCGATAGGAGCCACGGAATCAGCATCCTTGCTATCCTTGCTACCGCTTATATCCTTGTAGTACTCATCACGGTAAAGGAAAAGAACGATATCCGCATCCTGCTCGATAGAACCAGAGTCACGAAGGTCTGCAAGAGTCGGTTTTTTACCAACACCGGGGCGTGATTCTGTTCCACGGTTGAGCTGTGCGCAACAAATGATCGGTATTCCAAAATCCTTAGCCATAATTTTAAGGTTTCGGGAAATTTCACCTACCTGCTGAGCGCGGTTATCACTATTGGATGTACTCTGCATAAGACCGATATAGTCTATAACAACAAGTCCGAGGTTCTTTATTCTTCTAAGCTTGGATTTCATCTCGGTTGTTGTTATTGCAGACGTATCATCGATGTATATGTCACATCCCGAAAGGCTTTGAACAACGCTTGCGATGTTGTTCCAGTCCTCGTTTTTTAACTGACCGGAACGCAGGCTGTATGAATCCACGAGTGCTTCGCTTGACAAAATACGTGTTACTAGCTGTTCGCCGGACATTTCAAGCGAGAATATGCATACAGCTTTTCTGCTGCTTTTTGCAACGTTGGTAGCTATGTTCATAGCAAACGATGTCTTACCCATACCGGGTCTCGCACCAACAATGACAAGGTCACCCTTACCCATCTGTACGAGCATTTTATCAAGGGCCGAGAAGCCGGTTTTTGATCCGGTAACGGCGCCCTTGGTTTCCTGGAGCGTTTCGAGATCTTGATATACGTTATGAAGGATATCACGTATATGACGGAACTCTTTTACTTCGTTTCCGTTGGAAATATCAAAAATTTTTTGTTGCGCACTGTCTAGAACGACTCTTACCGGAGCGCTTTCTTCATACGCATCCTTGTTTATGTCATCGCATGCGCCGATAAGTCGTCTTAAAACCGCCTTATCCTTAACGATTCTTGCATAGTCCTTTACGTTTGCCACGGATGGCACGGATTCCGCAAGTAAGGTAATGTACTGTATCGTGCTTTCTTTATCCTTGCCATTCTGGTCGGATATTGAATTTACGAGCGTGACAGTATCTATAATTTTGCTTTCGCCATACATCTGAAGCAGGGTTGAGAATATTCTCTTGTGGTCCTCGAGATAGAAATCGTTTGCCGTTAAAACTCCACCGATCTGATCGAAGGATTCGGGCTTGATTATTATCGCGCCAAGAACCGCCTGCTCTGCCTCTATAGACATTGGCATTTGCTTTATTAGTACGTTGCTTTCATCCATTTTTATTATCCTACTTAAAGCTTAATTTAAATGTAAATCAATCGTGTACGTGAACTATGAATTTAGCGATTATCTCAGGATGTACCTTTATTTCGATAGAATACTTTCCGTAAGCCTTAATTGCTTCCTTAAGAAGTATTTTTCTCTTATCAACGTCGTGATTAATAATTTTCTTCAACTCTTCAGCGATATCCTTTGCGGTTACTGAGCCGTAAAGTCTGCCATCGTGTCCGTGTCCCATGGTGATGCTGATTTCAACGCCATTGATTTTATCCGCGATAGCCTGAGCAGCCTTTCTATCTTCGTTGATCTTGAACTGCTTTGATTCTTCTCTGCTCTTAAGATCGCTCGTAGCCTTAGCGTCTGCGGGAATAGCCTTCTTCTGAGGGAAAAGGAAGTTGCGTGCATATCCGTCGGATACGTCGATTATCTGATCCTTCTTTCCCTGACCTTTTACGTCACAAAGTAAAATTACCTTCATAGTTTTCTCCTTATTTGACCTCCGAGTTAAAATACTCGTCTATACTTAATTTTAGTGTTTCAAGCACGTTCATAACCGATTCGTTTACTACTTGTGCTCCGGCTACGTCAAAGTGACCACCGCCGTGTAATTTTTCAAGTATCAGCTGTACGTTTATAGTGCCTGTAGATCTACCTGAGATATGAATTTGATCTCCGATCTTTACAAGCGTGAACGCAGCCTCGATGCCTCTAAGAGTCAGCATTTTATCTGCTGCCTTAGATGCGATTATTCTATATGTTTCATCGGTTTCGCCCTCGCACGATGAAAGCGCAATATTCGAGCGGTAAATATTTATCGCGGTATGGAAGCGAGATTCTTTTTTTAGATCATCCGGAGCTGTTTTAAAGAGCGAGTATACGTCCGTAGGGTTAGCGCCGGCGCCACGAAGATACTGCGCGGATCCGAATGTTCGCGTACCTGTGTTGCGTGTGAATTGCTTGGTATCAAGAAGCAGACCTGCAAGCATCATATCAGCCTCTTCCTTAAGAAGATTTTGAGAGCTTATCGCGCTTTCGAGCATTTCAGTAACAAGCTCACACGTGGATGAGGCAGAAGGCTCTACATAATAAAGC
>JAZOUM010000034.1:0-6488 GCA_045658205.1 Eubacteriales bacterium
GAGATAGCCGCCATAGCAGCAAGCTGCGCCTTGTCGGTGCCCTTAGCTCTGCCTACGCCCATGTGTGCATAGCCTGCGTTCTTCATGATTGTGGTAACGTCTGCGAAGTCGAGGTTAACAAATCCGGGAACGTTGATAAGCTCGGAAACGGACTGTACGCCACGGCGGAGAACGTCGTCGGCAATCTCAAATGCGTTTGCAAGTGTGATCTTGGTATCCTCTACCTGTTTGAGTCTCTCGTTAGGGATAACGATAAGAGAGTCAACATACTTGGAGAGCTCGGTAATACCTGCCTCTGCTTGGAGCATTCTCTTAGCGCCCTCGAATCTGAAGGGCTTGGTAACGATACCTACAGTAAGAATGCCCATTTCCTTTGCCGCCTTAGCAACAACAGGAGCAGCGCCGGTACCTGTTCCGCCACCCATACCGGCGGTGATGAATACCATGTGCGCACCCTCAAGTACGGCACGGATATCTTCGATGGATTCCTCTGCGCTTTTCTTACCGATCTCGGGATTTGCGCCTGCGCCCTTACCTCTGGTTACCTTGTCGCCGATTATTATCTTTTTAGCGGCGCATGAGCTATCAAGCACCTGGCTATCTGTATTTATTGCAACGAATTCAACGCCGCGAATGTTGGTTGAAATCATACGGTTGACAGCGTTGTTTCCGCCGCCTCCTACACCGATTACTTTTATAGAAACGCCACTATCGTAAACCTGTTCGAAATCGAACTCCATCTTGTCAAACATTTTGAATCCTCCGTAGTTTTTATATGAAAAGGCGGTAGGACCGCCGTGTATTTAATGCCACACCTAATATTATACATGCACGTGCGCACGTTTTCAAGTGAAATAATATTAAAATATTAAAAATTTACAATTTATAATTATTTTGCGCGCATAAAATAAGGCAGAAATGTTAATTAATGTAGGCATTTAACTCGCTTTTCTATAAAATATCCGATATGACCTTTATTATTTTACTTTCGGTATCATTAATCTGTAACGATTTTGCTTTTTCAGACATTTTTCGTAATTGCTTGGGGTTGCTTAACAGCTTACGCACGGTGTTTTCAAGGTTAGCTGTTGTGAGATCCTTTTCCTCGATTATTTCCGCGGCTCCCGCTTTATGAAGGTGTTTGGCATTCTCGTATTGATGATTTGCGGTAACATTAGGTGATGGTATAAGTATAGAAGGTGTAGCGCAATCGATCAGCTCCGATAAGGTCATAGCGCCGCTACGGGTTATAGCTATATCAGCGGCCTTTAATAACGTAGGCATATCTTCAATATACGGTATTAATCGTGCATTTTCGTGATTAGTACAAAGATTTGGATATTTTCTTTTTAACTCTTCAAAGCTTTTTCTGCCTGTTGCGTGGATGTGCGTGACCTGCTTTTGTGATGCGACGAAATTAAGCATAAATTCCGGTATGACGTTGTTTAGCGCTTCCGATCCCAAGCTCCCTCCAAATGATACTATAAGCATATCTCCGCTTTTTAAGCCGTAAGCCCTTCGCGCAGTTTCTCTCGTTGTTTCGGAGAATGCATTACGCATAGGATTACCTACGGTTACGCAATTTTTTGTTTTCCTCAAATGCTTTTTTGCTTCTTCGAGATTTAACAGCACCTTATCACACCTTGGACCAAAGACACGCGTTACAAGACCGGGATATGCATTCGATTCGTGTAGCATTGTTTTGATTCTCATGCGCCGACCTATATAAACGAAGGGGAATGACACATAGCCTCCGGTGCCTATTATCAGATCGGGATCAAATTCGGATATAATCCTTTTTGCAATTCTGCTTGATTTTATCAGTTTAAAAACAAGTTTAATATTAGTTGTATCCAATGAACGCCTTATGCCGCATATATCAATAGTGTATAACTTCTTTCCGGTTTTTTCATAAGCCTTGTTTTCATCTCCATTGCTTCTGCCGACATATCTTATTTCCGAACCGGGAAACGCCTTTTCAATTATTTCTCCAATCGCTATAGCCGGCATGACGTGACCGGCGGTACCACCACCGCATAAAAGAACTTTCATATATACCTCATTTATTTATTCTGCTTGTTCTGGATATTGATAGTATAATTCCCATCTCGGCAAATATCATTATCAATGATGAGCCACCATAACTGAAAAATGGTAATGATATGCCTGTATTGGGGATAGTATTGGTTACAACCGCAACGTTCAGTAATGTCTGTATAGCTATTTTTATGGATATCCCTATTGCAAGTAGTCGAGAATACGTTTTATCGTTTTCTAAGCCTATGATAAATCCGCGCCATACGAGCAATGCGAATAAAAACAATGCGCAAAGAGCGCCGATAAATCCCAACTCTTCGCATAAGACGGCAAAAATCATATCATTTGCCGGTTCTGATACGTAGCAGTACTTAAGCTCGCCCTTTCCCAGACCTTTGCCGAAAAAACCGCCTGAGCCTATCGCCATAAGACCTTGTAATGTTTGCCAGCCACCGGTAAGCTTATATTTTTCGGGGTCTAACCAAACGGTAATTCTGTCCTTTGTGTACTCGGTGAAAAAAGCAATGTAACCGACACCTGCGAGCGCCGTTAAGCAAAAACCTCCGATATATCTGAGATCCACGCCCGATACCGCAATAAGTAATAGACCAATAGCGCCAAGAATTATAATACATGATAGATGATGCTGAAGCATTACCAAAAATACTGGTAGGGTTATTATAGCGCACGGGATAAGAGTTCCATTAAATAAAATGCCTTTCTTATCTTTTAGCTCGATCACGTTTGGATTAGAGGAAAAATATTTGGCCAACATCATAGTCATAGTTAGTTTTGCGATCTCGGATGGTTGTATCGTAAGAGGTCCTATTGAAATCCATCTTTGCGCTCCGTTTCCTACAAAGCCTATAATAAGCGTAAGTACCAATAAAATAAGCGTAGCGATGTATGCTTTTTCTGTGTGCTTCTTTAGAATATCGATATCTATCTTAGATACCGATATCAAGGTTATTATGCCGATTATTAGCCAGACACTTTGACGTTTAATAAAATATAATCCATCATCATATCTGAAAGCGGCGTAAGCGTATCCTGCGGTAAAAACCATAATACTGCCATATATCGAGAGCAAGGTGACTAATATGGCAAATAATCTATCGCACCGTTTGTGCCGTTCTTTTAATATTCCATCAAATAGCGGTATTCTTGTTATGCTTTTTATCATAGACATAAGATGGCAACAGGGATAAAGAAGACGAGTGTTATGACGATCGCGCATAGACAAATCTTACTTTCATTCCAACCGCATTTTTCGAGGTGATGGTGTAAAGGCGCCATTTTGAATATTCTTTTACCGTATAGCTTGTAGAATAAAACTTGAAGTATTACCGATATCCCCTCAATTACATAGACTATCCCGGCTGAAATACTTACAATAGGGTTACCAAGTTCAAATCCGATTGCCGCGACAAGAGATCCTAAAAATAGCGATCCTGTGTCACCCATAAATATTTTTGCGGGATTGATGTTATAGATCAGAAAGCCTAATGCTCCGGCGGCAAGTGATACGGCTATATAGCTTACCGAATTTTGTGTTCCATAGCAAAGATAAAATATGCAAAAGCCGATAGCGATGGCAACGGATGACGCGAGTCCGTCTATGCCGTCGGTCAGATTAGCGCAGTTGGTGATTCCTACAAGGATCAACAAGCCAATGATATAATAGAAAAATCCGAGATCAATCTCACAAAATCTAAAAGAAATGACCGTGTCATCTTGCATAAGTAATCTTCTTGCAATCAAAAACAGTATCGATATAAAAAATTGAAGGATCAGCTTTGCTCTTGGAGTAAGCCCAGCGTTTTTCTTGTGCCGCAACTTTGTAAGATCGTCTATTATGCCTACCGATGCGTTCATAAGAGCATAAGCGGATGATATCATAATAGATAGAGATGAAAGCTTATTTCCTCTCGAATATTCTAATAAAGAGCAGACCATAAGCGATAGTGTAATTGCAATGATAAAAGAGACACCACCCATAGTAGGAGTGCCTGATTTTACAGAGTGCCAGCTCGGACCATCAGTATATATAGGTTGCTCAGCTTTCTTTTTTAAGAATGGGATAAACAAACGAGTATTTAAAATTGTCAGGATCAGTGTGAATATAAATATGAAAATGAAAGCAATGTAATTAGTCTCATTCATTGCGCACCCTTTCTTTTATTGCGTCGGCAATTTTATCAAATCTTAATTTATGAGATGCTTTAAATAAAATCGTTTCTTTCGGCTTGTGATTTTCTAATATGTGATTGATTGAAATGTCGTGATTGCGCGTATCTGTATTAATGAAAATACGATCAGGCGACATTCCTTCACTAATTGCTCCGTCAGCTACAAATTTTGCGTATTTTCCAAATAAATATAGACTTTCTATTTTTAGACGCGCGGCAACCTTGCCAACCTCTTTATGTATAAATTCCGATTCCTCACCAAGCTCGAGAATGTCTCCGAGAAACGCTCCGTTGGGGTGAAGGTTACAAATGTGTTTGAAATCAGCTATTATCGATTCAAGTGAAGCATTGTAGGAATCATCAAAAATAGTAAAAGTACCTAATGAGATAAATTTTTGACGCAAATCGGTTTGTTTAATCGAATTAATGCCGTTTTTTATCTCTTCACCAGTCAGTCCTAATATTTTTGCAGTTGAAATTGCAAAAGCAAGATCGCTTAAGATATGATCTCGTTTGTCGAAAAATGTGATGCTTTCGATACTGTCGTATGGGGAAATAAAAGTGTATGAACCATCGCTTTCAGAATTGAGCGCAAAGTGAGAGAGGGAAGAATTACATCCGATGGTTAAAGAGTGCTTATGATTGCATAATACGGTTTCGTAATAAGGCACGAGAAGAGGAGAGTCTTTCATTCCGTCGAGTATTTCGAGCTTTGCATTAATTATTTCTTCTCTTGATCCGAGATTACCTATATGAGCCGTTCCGATATAGGTAATTATTCCGATAGTAGGCTCTATGTATCGTGATAGAATGGAGATCTCGTTCCTATGATTCATTCCAAGCTCTACGACCAAAACCTCTGTATCGGACGGAGCAGATAAGATTGTTATAGGTACGCCGATGTGGTTATTAAAGTTTCCAAATGTCGAATGTACCTTATATTTTTGACTTAAAATTTTAGAAATGAATTTTACGGTAGTGCTTTTTCCAACACTTCCGGTTACGGCTACCGTATGAACGATATTCAACTTTGATTTATAAAGCTTTGCTAAACTTAAAAGGGCAATGGAGGTATCCGGTACTTGTATAAGTCCCGGGATTGATGAGGCGGAAATAACAAAGCAACCTTTATCAATAGCAGAATCAACGTATCGCTCACCGCTATCGGCTTCGCCATTTAGCGCGATAAATAAATCGTTTGCAATACATTCTCGAGTGTCGGTACATATCGTATCTATGATTGCTTCTTTTGTCTTGACATCGTATTTTATGGCATCGATTGCGTGTGCAATTTCTCTTATATGTAATGGTATATCAAGTTTTATTCGCATAACGTTATTTCCATTTTGACATTTCTTCGGCTGCAATTTTTCTCTCATCGAAATAGATGAGCTTTCCCCCTTTTGCAGTGTATCTCTCGTGTCCTTTACCAATAAGCGCTATTACGTCGCCGTGATTTGCGACAGCAAACGCGTAACGTATAGCTTTCTCCCGCTCGTGAATAATTTTTGCGCTCTTTTTTTCTATTCCTGATAGTATATCATTGGCTATATTCTCGGAGTTTTCACTCCTTGGATTATCCTCTGTAATTATTATTGTATCTGCAAATTCGTCGGCGATTTTTCCAAAGATGTGACGTTTTCCTTTATCTCGATCTCCTCCGCAACCAAACACAAGCACCAATCTCTGCTTTGAATTAACACTTTGTTTTATAGTTTTTAGCGAATTATAAAAAGCTTCCGGAGTGTGCGCGTAATCAATTATTATGCGCACGGGACCATCGGTGATCTCCATGCGCCCTTCTATTCCGTGAATCTTTGAGATAGCATTTTTGGCAATGCACGGCTTTATACCGAGATCAATGACGCACTTAAGCGCGGCGAGAATATTATACACATTGAAAGCACCTCCAATGTGCGATTCAACCTTAAAAATGATTCCGTTTTCACGGTAGAAGAAAACAGCTTTTTTGATGTCTGAGATATCTATTTCGGTTGCGTACGCATCGGCTTCGTTTATTATTCCAAAGGTGCGTTTTTTACATTGAGATACATTACTTGCTATCATTGAATACTCGTCGTCATTATTGAACAATCCTACCTTTACCGAAGAAAAAAGCTTAAGCTTGGTTTTGAAGTATTCATCCTTGCTTTGGTGAAAATCCAAGTGATCATTACCGAGGTTTGTAAAAATGCCGTACTCAAATTTTATCGGCGCTGTTTTATCAAGCGCAAGTGCGTGGCTGGATACTTCCATAACGAC
>JAZOUM010000035.1:0-1523 GCA_045658205.1 Eubacteriales bacterium
TTCTTTGATTTTTCAAGCTTTGCCATAACTTTGCCTTTCATATATTGAATATTTTTTTATCAAATATCAGCATCTGCGATATACAAATGTCCGTTCTCGGTAATGTAACGCTTTCTCTCCTGAAGAGCGTCTCCAAGAAGCACGTCAAACATTCTCGCAGTCTCAGCCGCATCCGTAGGAGAAACCGCGATAAGTCTACGTGTCTGCGGACACATCGTGGTCTGCCACATCATACTCGGCGTATTTTCACCAAGTCCCTTGGAGCGCTGTATAGTATACTTTTTATTGCCTATTTTAGCAAGAATATCAACCTTTTCCTGCTCATTGTAAGCAAAATAGGTTTCAGAGCCTGCAGTTATCTCAAAGAGAGGCGACTCTGCGATATATATCTTTCCCTTTTCAATAAGAGTGGGAAGGAGTCTATAGAAGAGTGTAAGAAGAAGCGTTCTTATCTGGAATCCATCCTCATCGGCATCGGTACAGATAATGATCTTATTCCACTTAAGCAGATTATAATCAAAGGTAGCAAGTCCACCGGACTTTTTGCCGCCCTTTACCTCAACACCGCATCCGATGACCTTAAGAAGATCGACAATGATATCGCTGGCGAATATCTTGTCATAGCTCGACTTCATACAGTTGAGAGTCTTACCTCTTACGGGCATAATTGCCTGGAAATCTGCGTTTCTACCAAGCTTACAGCTCGTTGCAGCGGAATCTCCCTCTACTATATATACCTCGCGGATATCGGGATCCTTGGTATTACAGGGTATAAACTTCTCTACTCTATTGGAAACGTCCATAGCGCCCGTGAGCTTCTTTTTGATGTCCACACGGTGCTTGTCGAACTCTTCTTTAGAGCGCTTGTTTGCAAGAACGGTATTAACGATCGTAGTTGCCTGTGACTGATTCTCGGTAAGGAAGATCTCAAGCTTCTGCTTCATACACTCGGTGAGAGCCTTGCATATAAACGCGTTAGTGATAGCCTTTTTAGTTTGGTTCTCATACGATGTCTGAGTCGAAGCCGAGTTGATGATTATAGTAAGGTTGTCCTGAATATCGGCAAAGGATATCTTAGACTCGTTTTTTTGGTATTTATTCTGCGCCTTGATGTATTTATCTATAGCGTAAACGAACGCGGTTCTTACCGCTTTATCGGGAGCTCCGCCGTGCTCAAGGAAGGATGAGTTATGATAATATTCCGCAGTACCGGACTGAGTAAAGCAGAAGGTAATATCAGCCTTTACCTTGTAATCGGGCATATCCTCTCGGTCACGACCCATAGTCTCAAGATTCCATGTAACGGGATTGGTAAGACCAATACCGTCGGTAATCTCTACAATATAGTCGGATATTCCCTTCTCATAATAAAATTCGCTCGACTTGAACTTTCCCTTCTCGTCCTCTATCTCAAGAATAAACTTTATTCCCGCATTTACAAATGCCTGACGGCGAAGCGTGTTCTCAAGGAACTCAACGGGGATGTCCACCTCTTTGAATACCGCAAGATCGGGACGCCATCT
>JAZOUM010000036.1:0-63292 GCA_045658205.1 Eubacteriales bacterium
GCGTTTGATCTGTAAATATTTGTTGAATTGTTGGAAAAATATGCATCTACACCTTAAAAATGCCGAAAAACAGTCTCATTATTCAAATTCACGGCTTGACAAAACGGGAAAAGGGTTGTATAATCTTGATATATTACGACATTATCCGGTAGAGAGCCCTTAAAAACGTTTTTTTATCCGCTCCGCTACCCGCAAGGAGAATATAAAATAGCAGAAAAGAATAAGAAAATAGTTTTCACGGGAGGACAGACCTCAGTCAATCTCACGATAGGAAAATACCTCGGCGCGATCAAGAATTTCTCTCGCTTCTCCGAGGACTACAAGACCTTCTACTGCGTTGTTGACCTTCACGCTATTACAGTCAGACAGGTACCCGCAGAGCTTCGCAGAAGAACGTACGAGACTCTCGCTCTTTATATGGCGTGCGGTCTTGATCCCGAGAAGAACACCCTCTTCGTTCAGTCTCAGGTTCCGCAGCATGCAGAGCTTGGTTGGATACTCGACTGCTACACTATGTACGGCGAGCTTTCAAGAATGACTCAGTTCAAGGACAAGAGCGCAAAAAATGCTCAGAACATCAACGCCGGTTTGTTTACCTACCCCACTCTTATGGCGGCGGATATTCTTCTTTATCAGACTGACGTAGTACCCGTAGGTCTTGACCAGAAGCAGCACCTAGAGCTTGCGCGCGATATCGCGTCAAGATTTAACCTCATATATCCCGACACCTTCAAGATTCCCGAGGGATACATCAACACAGATACGATGAAGATCATGTCTCTTCAGGAGCCTACGGCTAAAATGTCCAAGTCCGATCCTAACGAGAACGCTGTAGTGCGCATACTCGACTCTAAGGACGACATTATGAGAAAGTTCAAAAGAGCCGTTACCGACTCGGATACCTGTGTCAGATACTCCGAGGATAAGCCCGGCGTATCCAACCTTATGACCATCTATCGCGCCTTCACAAACAAGACCTTTGATGAGATTGAGCGCGAGTTTGACGGCAAGGGCTACGGCGACTTTAAGCTTGCGGTAGGAGAGGCTTGTGCCGACGGTCTTAAGGACGTGCGCGACGAATTTGCAAAGCTCATGCAGGACAAGGCGCATCTTGAGGCTGTTATGAAAATGGGAGCTGAGGACGCATTCCATCACGCAAGACGCACTATGTCCAAGGTAAGAAGAAAGATTGGTTTCGTATAATAATACATAACAAAAAGAGAGCGGACAAACAGTGATTTTTTCCTGTATATCCACTCTCTTTTTTGTTTTTTTGACTATATTAGTTGTCATTTATAGGGTTAATTGTTTTATTTTTCCTTTTATCACTAAACAAAGATACTCCGGCATCTATTAGCAAAATTGTCAAAATCACCAACAAAGCAACCTCTGTAAAAAGCGTGTCGGATAGCGCGACGTAACCGTCGATGCGCCTTAGGGTAATTATGACAATCGAAGATACTATCCCCCATAAAAGCGAGAAACGAGGGCATACGTATCCAAGTATATTTCCTCTTTCGTTGCGATAATCCCAAAGTCTTTTCCCTGTTATCCTCTCGCACACAACTCCTACCATAAACTCAACGATCGTGGCGATTGCCATAGATAAAAGCATAAGTGGGATAAATCCAACAACCGATCCGAGTATCAATTTCGATAAGCATATACCTATGCCGTATATTGGACATACGGGACCAAAAAGCAAACCTCGATTTATAAGTCGGCGCTTTGTAACGAGAGAAAACAAAACCTCAGCAAACCACCCTAAAAAAGAAAAAATAAGAAAATACAAAAGATAAATGTACATATCCTTATTTTCTTATTTCTTCTATAGATTATTATATGAAATTTAAGTCAATTAAAGCTCTACGGACTCGTAAGGCGTAAGTATGAGTCTATCGTCAAAATCAAACTCCTCAGGATCGGTATCGTCAAGAAGTCCGTAATGTACGGGAACTGCGGTCTTTGCTCCGATCTCGTACGCAAAGTCAGCCGCATCCTTAGAATTCATACGATTACCTCTGCCACCTATGGAGAGAAATGCGTAATCAACACCCTCCTCAACAAGATCAAGACAATCGTCTATAACGTCGAAGTTGTAAAGAGTGTCACCACTCACGTAATACGTCTTTTCCGAGTCATCCATAATAAAGCCCACAGCATCCTTTTCAAGACCGTGCTCAGCCTTAACCGAATAGAAGGTCATACCTCCCTCGCTCCAAACAGAGTGAGGAGAAAGAAGCACGGGATTGTGCTTCTTTACAACATCAAGCTCAATAAGCTTAGCGTATGCTGATCCGCCTGCAAGCACGGTAATCTCTTTTTCACTACTGTTAAGAATATTCTCAAGAGTCTCTACATCAAGATGATCCGGATGCGAATGCGTGATCATTAAAACATCAGGCTGAACGTCAAGAAAGCTCTCGTCAACGGGAATTCTTCTCTTTTTATTTTCATCCGTCTTTCCGAGCGAATCAGAAAGATAAGGATCAACGAGAACGGTAAGTCTTTCGTTCTCAAATAAAAGTCCGGAATGTGTAAGCCAAGTTACCTGCATATATTCCTCCATTAAACTCTTTTATGAGCATTTTTTGTATTTTAAGTATATTTTTGTCAATTATAGTTTACCAAATCAATATTCCGACAGCTCCGAAAACAGTGCCAATCACAGCGCCCACTACAACATCTTTTACAAAATGGATGCCAAGCAGCACTCTTTCAACAGCCAGATACGCGCCGAAAAACAATGCTATAGCACCAAGAGGAATGCTGTAGATCATCCACAAGGTTCCGATTAGAAACGCCGAGAAAACGTGACGGGACGGGAAGGAGTTGCCCTGCTTTTTGCTTCTGCGTAGCTGCTCAAGCTCGTCTATTAAAAACAGATCGTACGGTCTTTGCGCATTGATAAGCGAACGCACAAGACCTATAGACAAAAAAGGAATACCGGAAAACGTGAGAAGCTTTACAAGACTGAGATATTCTTCAAAGATAGCAAGAAGGATAATGGCGTACGCGAATATAGCGCCGATTATGATAACAGATACCGTCTCCACTATCTTAAGCGACTTAACAAGCCTCGGATAAGAATAAACGCGGCGATAAAGGTCGATCAAGCTTTTTTCTGAAATCATCCTATCCCTCCGTTATTCCGCGCCTCGCGCAATACTACCCTTATATATTATCACAAAGGCTCGGTCTTTGTCAATCACAACTTAATATATATTTAATTTTACAAAACTATTGACTTTTAAAAAGCTTTGTAGTAAAATCTTAATGTAAAAATCTAAAGACTGTGACGAAGACAGTAGCCGCGCGGAAAAGACATAGAGAATCGGGGACGGTGGAAGCCCGATACGGAGTATGCGCTGTGTGAATATCACTTCCGAGTCGCGCTTGTGAAAGCTGTTATATCAGCAACTAATGAGCGACGGGGCCTCGCCGTAATAGTAGGCGCATATTGTTGGATATGTGAATGGATGGTATATTTTTCCGTTTCCGTATTGGAGACGGTTTTTTTATTGTCTTCTCGCATCAGAGAATACATAAATAGATTGTTATTTTATTATATACACGGGCTATGCCCGAAAGGAGAAAAAATGGAGATTTACGAGAAGGTCTCGACGAACCTTAATTTCGTTGAGAGAGAAAAGGCTACCAGAGCATTTTGGGAAGCCAACAACGTCTTCGAGAAGAGTATCGCCGAGCGTGAAGGATGTGACAACTACACATTCTTTGACGGTCCGCCTACCGCAAACGGTAAGCCCCACATCGGTCACGTGCTCACTCGAGTAATCAAGGATATGGTACCCCGTTACCAGACTATGAAGGGCAAAAGAGTCCTTCGTAAGGCGGGTTGGGATACTCACGGTCTGCCTGTCGAGCTTGAGGTTGAAAAGAAGCTCGGCATTGACGGAAAGGATCAGATAGAGGCATACGGACTTGAACCCTTCATCGGTCACTGCAAGGAATCCGTATGGAAGTATAAGGAAATGTGGGAGGACTTCCCCGGTACCGTTGGCTTCTGGGCTGATATGGAGCACCCCTACGTAACCTACACCAACGACTTCATTGAGTCTGAGTGGTGGGCGCTCAAGGAGGTCTGGAACAAGGGCCTTCTTTACAAGGGCATCAAGATCGTTCCCTATTGCCCTCGCTGCGGTACCCCCCTTTCCAGCCACGAGGTTGCGCAGGGATACAAGACCGTAAAGGAAAAGTCCGCTATCGCTCGCTTCAAGTGTGTGGATGAGGACGCTTACTTCCTCGCTTGGACAACTACCCCCTGGACTCTCCCCTCAAACGTAGCGCTTTGCGTTAACCCCAAGGACACCTACTGCAAGGTCTCCTGCATTGACGGCAACGTGTACTACATGGCAGAGGCTCTGCTCGATAAGGTACTCTCCCCCTTGGCTACCGAGGAGGGACAGAAGGCTTATGAGATACTCGAGCGAATGACAGGTCAGGAGCTTGAGCGCCGCGAGTACGTTCCTCTCTTTGAATGCACCGCAGAAGAGGTTAAACGTCAGAAGGCTAAGGCTCACTACATCGTATGCGACGACTACGTAACAATGTCCGACGGTACGGGTATCGTACACATTGCTCCCGCATTCGGTGAGGATGACTCTAAGGTCGGCAGAAAGTACGATCTTCCCTTCGTTCAGTTCGTAAACGGCAAGGGCGAGCTCACTGAAAACACCCCCTACGCAGGTATTTTCGTAAAGAAGGCTGATCCCATCATCCTTGAGGACCTTGCAAAGATGGGCAAACTCTTCTCCGCTCCTAAGTTTGAGCACGACTATCCTCACTGCTGGAGATGCAACACTCCCCTTATCTACTATGCACGTGATACCTGGTTCATCAGAATGACCGCTATCCGTGATAATCTTATCAAGAATAACAATACTGTAAATTGGATTCCCGAGAATATCGGTAAGGGCCGTTTTGGCGACTGGCTCGAGAATGTACAGGACTGGGGACTTTCCCGTAACAGATATTGGGGTACGCCCCTTAACATTTGGGAATGCTCTTGCGGACACCGTCATTCCATCGGCTCTATCGCAGAGCTTAAGAGTATGTCTAAGAACTGCCCCGAAAACATAGAGCTCCACCGCCCCTTCATCGACGCGGTAACCATCACCTGTCCCGAGTGCGGCGGAGAAATGAAGAGAGTAAGCGAGGTTATCGACTGCTGGTTTGACTCCGGCTCAATGCCCTTTGCTCAGTGGCACTACCCCTTCGAGAACAAGGAGATCTTCCATTCTCAGTTCCCCGCAGATTTCATCAGCGAGGGTGTTGACCAGACACGTGGTTGGTTCTACTCTCTTATGGCTATATCCACCCTTATCTTTGACTGCGCCCCCTACAAGAACGTACTCGTTCTCGGACACGTGCTTGATAAAGAGGGACAGAAGATGTCTAAGTCAAAGGGTAACGCAGTAGATCCCTTCGAGGCTCTCGAGTCCTACGGAGCTGACGCTATCCGTTGGTACTTCTACTCTAACTCTGCGCCCTGGCTCCCCAACCGATTCTTCGGAGAGGCTGTTGTTGAAGGTCAGAGAAAGTTCATGGGAACTCTTTGGAATACCTATGCGTTCTATGCACTTTATGCAAATATTGACGGATTCGATCCTACCAAGTACGAGCTTAACAAGGATTCTCTTTGCGTAATGGATAAGTGGATACTTTCTAAGCTTAACTCTGCAGTCAAGTCCGTAGACAATATGCTCGCGTCCTACAAGATCACCGAGGCTACAAGAGTCCTTGAGGACTTCGTAGATCAGCTCTCCAACTGGTACGTAAGACGTAGCCGTGAGAGATTCTGGGTTAAGGATATGCCAGAGGACAAGGTAAACGCCTACCTCACTCTCTACAACTGTCTCGTTACCATATCCAAGGTATCCGCTCCTATGATCCCATTCATGACCGAGGATATCTATAGAAACCTCGTTGGCTCTGTTGATAAGAGCGCGCCCGTATCAATCCATCTCTGCGCATTCCCCGAGGCAGACGAGTCTATGATCGACAAGTCGCTTGAGGAGAATATGGAGGAAGTAATGGATATCGTCGTACTCGGAAGAGCTGCAAGAAACGCGGCGGCTATCAAGAACCGTCAGCCCATCGGCAAGATGTACGTTAAGACCGACAAGGTTCCCGACGAGAGCTTCGTATCCGTTATCAGAGAAGAGCTCAATCTCAAGGAGGTTGAATTCACCGATAACGTTCGCTCCTTCACCACCTACACCTTCAAGCCCCAGCTTCGTACTGTAGGTCCTAAGTACGGTAAATTCCTCGGAGGCATCAGAAATACGCTCGCTACCCTTGACGGCAATGCGGCTATGGACGAGCTTGAGGCTAACGGATCTATCACCTTTGAGGTAAACGGCGAGAGCATCGTTCTTACCAACGAGGATCTCCTTATTGAAATGACCAAAAAGGAAGGCTTTGAGTCTCTCCAGGATCACGGCGTAACCGTAGTCATTGACAAGAACCTTACTCCTGAGCTTATCGAGGAAGGTAACGTCCGCGAGATCATCTCTAAGATCCAGACCATGCGTAAGGATTCCGGCTTTGAGGTTATGGACAACATCAAGATCGCTTTTTGTGGTAACGAGGCTGTTGAGGCTATCGCTACACGCAACAGCGAGGAGATCAAGTCCGAAACTCTTGGTGTAGAGCTTACCGTAGGTAATACTCTCACTCACTCTAAGGAGTGGAACATCAACGGCGAGAACGTAACTATCTCCGTTGAAAAGGTCTAAGACATAAAATACAAAAGCGGCTATTAATTTAGCCGCTTTTTCAAAAAGGAAGTTATTATATTTATGTCATTGAATAGCAAAATGATAGAGTCGCTCATAGGTGATTTATCAAAGGAATTACCCATAATAGTTTACAAAACCATAGATTCTACCAACACACAGGCAAAGCTATCCGCAGAAAAAGGCGAATACGATCGCGCCGTTTTTATAGCCGACGAGCAAACGGCTGGCAGAGGCAGACTCGGACGTTCCTTTGTTTCAAGAGAAGGTAGTGGGTTATATCTCTCTATTCTCCTAAACAAAGAAATGCCTCCGGAATTTGCAACCGCGCTCACCACGTATATGGCTGTCATAGCATCAAGAGCTATAAGCGCCTTGGCGCCCGTTGACGTTAAGATTAAATGGGTAAACGACCTATACGTCGGTGGTAAAAAACTTGCCGGAATACTTACAGAGGGCAAGGCATCGCCAAACGGATCCTCACTCGCATACGCGGTAGTCGGTATCGGTGTCAACGTTCTGAAGCAGGATTTTCCCGATGATGTCAAGAGCATCGCTACCACAGTAGAAGACGAGTGTGGCAAAAGGATTGATACGAACAACCTTGCCGCAGCAATCATAAAGGAATTTTTCGCAAACCTTTCTCTCGTTGGCTCAAAGGAAATCGCAGAGGAATACAAGAGTCGCTCATTCCTTATAGGTAAGCGAGTAAACGTAATAAAGCCGACATCGCAGTACGAAGCCCTCATCACCGACATCAACGATAGATGCGAGCTGATCCTTTCTCTTCCCGACGGCAACACAGAGATACTCTCCACCGGCGAGGTAAGCGTAAGACAAATATAACTTTTATAAAAAAACCACCGTTAAACTCCGCACGTGTCGGGGCTTGACGGTGGTTTTTGTTTTATTCTTCGTTTTCTACTTTTTTAAAGTCATAAGTTTTGTGACCCTTAAAATACTGAGCAGCCAAAGTAGGATCACCGAGCTTTTCAGGATCTACTTTGGTCGATCCGATGGTCTCTATATACCATCCGTCAGGATCCGCGAAATCAATCTGTGTTATACTTTCGGGGAACACATTCTTACCGATATACTCAAGCTCTGAGGGAAGGAATATTGATGTAATAGTGGTGTGTAAGAACGCCTCATCATCTATTCTCTTCAATGCCGAGAGAGCAGGTATCTCCACAGTATCAACAGAATCCGAGAATGCTCTGTAGCCGATAGCTGTTACTGCGCCGGAAAGCTTTATCTTGTGTATACCCTCAACACCTGTCAAAGCCTGCTTATATATTTCGTAAAACTCATCGTTGAATCCATCGGGAAGGGTAAGCTGTCCCTCTACGGCATCATCTCCCTCTCCGTAGTATCCTACGAGATACGCCACATTATTGCGATAGTAAAAGGCAAATCCATCATCTATAAAAATAGCGGGCTCTGCGGTGGGATCGGTGGTAACGTCGATCGCATATACCGCGATACAGCCATGACCGTATTTACCCTTTTCAATATTGAGTAACGAATGGTTAACTACATCATAAAGCTTAAAGCAATTCGAGAAAGCATCGCTTCCTATTTTGTTCACCTTTGAGCCTACGGTGAATGACATAAGATTTCCACACTCTTGGAATGCGTAAGCGTCGATCATCTCAACGTTCTTACCTCCAAAGACCACCTTGAGGGTATCATTCCATCTTGCGGCATATCCGTATATATTTCTTACACCGTCGGGAAGATAGAGAGGCTCCTCACCGAAATCTATGTCACTGAAGGCATAATAGTATATGTCGTAGGAATATCCGTCTAAGTAGTCGGGGAGGTAAAGATACTCTACCTTGTCTACACATCCCATAAAGTAACGGTTGGTGCCATCGTTATAGAAGGCGAGATTTCCGTCATAAGAAAGATAACTCTGACCTTGGGTATCCGTGTAAACATTTTTGAGGTATCTGTAGAAATTGTACGCAGACGCAAGATTCGGCTGTATCGAAACAGAGGAAAGGTTCTTTACCTCTATCACACGCATAGTATCGAATGGATTATTGCCAAGCGCTGTAAGCGTACTCGGAAGAGTCACCGAGAAGATGGCAAAGTTTCCGCTGAAGGCATTACCTATATACTTTATTCCCTCTTTAAGCTCAAGAGTTCTGAGGGCGCTCATTCCGTGGAAGGAGCTATTGTACAACTGCTCTGCCGCAACTCTAATAGTCTCAAGAGACGAGCATTCGCCAAAGGCAGACTCCTTTACGTTTGTTACGTAAGATGGTATGTCAAGCTCAGTAAGAGACTTACAGTAATAGAATGCATAGCTACCTATGTTAAGAGAGGTGTCTGTGTCGGCGAAGCTTATCTTTTTAAGTGACGCGCAATGGCTGAATGCATCTGCGCCAACGTAGGTAAGATTTTCGGAAAGCCATATCTCAGCGATGACGCCATTTTCCTTAAACGCGGAATCAGCTATCTCAACTACAGGAAGACCGTTATATGTGCTTGGAATAGAGAGAATAGATCCGTTAAACGAACCCTTGCTACTAAGAATATATCCGGTCTTTTTTGAATTAAGAACAAACTCAAGTCCTTCGGAATAGGTAGGCGTGTTGCATCTCGAGCAGGAGCCGTTAATAAAATTATGTCCAAGCTTCTCGGCTATATCGGTAACGGAATCCGAGAATTTTTGTGACTCAATCTCAACCTCAACGGTATATACAAGCGCGCCGTCTCTTGTACAGGTGGGCTCGGTAGTGATCGTGGCTTCAGCAAATTCGATGCCACTGTTTTCGTGTCGATAGTCGTTCTGACACGTAACCGAGATCTTAGCGGACACGGTACCCTCATAGTTCCACTCAACGTTGGTTATTACATAGTTATGACCGAGAGGATCGAGAGTGATCTCCTTCTCGTCATATATTTCGATACCGTTTACAAGAACAGTTACAGTATAAAGCTCGTAGCCTTCATTAATACAGTCCGGAGCTGCGTAGCTCTTATCGGAGAGCGCAGAATATTCCGCGGTATGCGCTTCACCCCTTGTGCAGATCGCGCTAAAGGTTGCGCCGGCAGTTCCGTCCCACGTCCATACGCCCTTTTCAATATCGATCTCGTGACCGAGCGCGTTAAGGATAAGATTCTCACTGAAGGTATAGGTGTTATCATTGTAGGTTGCGCTGAGGTCGCGTACTCCCTCTCCATCATTTTCACATGTAGGAGCGAGTGTTGTAGTAACGCTCATCTCTGCGTCAATCTTAAGAACGTGATTGGAATCTCTTAGACATACGAGTACCATATATGCTTCATCACCGTCGACCTCCCACGTGATATTGTCAAGGTCGTAGTCATGACTAAGAGCGGGTGTTGTCGTGCCGGAGTATCCGGTATAGGACTTGCCGCCTATAGATACTGTTGCCGCATATCCCTCGTGACCGTCATTCTCGCAATCGGGAGCAACGCTCGTAACTGTCGCATTAGCGGAAACGGAATCGCTGTGAGATAAATCATAAGTACAATACACGGTATAAGTCGCTCTAGTTCCGTTCCAGGTCCATACACCGTTGTCGTAGTCATATACGTGCGCGGTCTTGTAGAGAATCTCATTCTTGGAGTCGGTGTAGGTCGCTCCCGCAAGCTCTACGCTCGCAGTATGCACGTTCACACCGTTTGCTACACACGTAGCGTTAGTCACGTTCTCGGACATAGTTGCAGTGTAGGTCTCGGTATATGCGTTGCATCTCGTACAGCTAAGAGTATAGGTTGCCGCGCCATAGCCGTTCCAGGTCCATTTGCCCGCAGCATTGTTGAAGCTGTGGTTGAGAGGATCGATATCGTTCTCGTAAACCTCTTCAACGTATTCGCCGTTTATAATAACATAATAAGTGTGTTTGGCGTGTCCGTACTCACTGCATGTAGGATCCACCACATATACGTTTTCGGTGGCATCCATGCTTTGTGTTTTATTACATCCGGGGCGTGTGCAGTAATAGCGATACAAAGATACGTCGTCACGGATCTCAAAGACACCGTTAGTGTATGCATACGCATGACCGAGAGCATCAAGCTCCTCGCTCTTATATTCACCGCAGGTACAAGATCTCTTTCTCTCTCCCACACTCGCGCAGGTAGGCTCGGTGACCGTCTGCCATTCAGAGAAGTAACATACGTGCTCGGATTCGTTGCTGTCATCGTTATTCTTATTTCCAAGACAGCTTATAAGTATAATCGTCAATGCAATGAGTAATGCTGCGCATACGGAAATCAGGATGATCAGCTTTTTCTTTTTATCCATTATGTTTTCTTGGTTATCCATTCTATCTTCCTTTTTACTGTCATATTTTTACGTCAAGTGTTTCACCTAGAGGCAACGAATACACCTCTACGGTCTTTGGGCGCTTACCAAACATAAGCTCGATAGCCTTTGCATAATACGAGAGCTGCAAGGAGTGCTTTTCACACATCTTACGTCTTGCAAGCTCACGATCTACAAGCTCCTCTTTAGTAAGTCGGTCCGTCTTGTAGTCTATAAGGTGAAGCTCTCCTTCGGGATCCTCGTACATACAGTCGATAACACCCTGCACGAGCACGTGCTCATCCTTATAAAGCTCACGCAGCTCATCATCGGTGGTAAAGTCTCGGGCATTTAACTTAACGTTAAATCTAAACTCACGATACAGCTTTTTAGCGCCAAGCATATCAGAGATAAGCTTGGACTTAGCAAACGCGTCAGCCTCTCTGAGTCTCACGAGCGAAGCGTCCTTTTCGGATAGGAATCCATCCTTTGTAAGAGCGGCAAGTTCCTCCTTTGCGCCGTGCTTTGCGAGTCTTTCCAAATTACAGAACTGCAAGAGCATATGCGTAGCGATACCGCGCTCCGCGCTCAGACTCTCCGTATTCGGAGAACGGAATTTAGGGAGATACCCTCTCTTTTCCTCATTCTCATCCTCGCCGTCATCGAGCTTGACCGCAAACTCATCGCTACCGTCAAGAATAGCGGGATAAAGCCTCGAAACCGAGAGCTTACCCGGCAGACGTGTAAGATGTGAGTCCGGATACTCAAAGCTAAAGCGAGCGACAAGCTCCTTTGTAAGCTCTTCTGAGTCATCTGTTTCTATAGAGATCTCACCCTCACCGAAACCTTCTTGTATCAATTCTGCATTTACGTCAACTTCCGGCTTAGCATTTGAAATCGCATCAAGCGCACCATCGGTAAAGACAATCGGTGGATCCTTTAAAAACTCCGAAGGACTCTTGACGTCAAACTCCTTCATATCAAGTATCATACGTAGGAGCGAGGGTACGTTATATACCGAGTATTCCGACATATATTCTCTCGACGCCGCGATCTCCTCCATAAGATCATCGACCTTAGACTTGACCTGTCCGACGACATAGAGTCTCTCCCTTGCTCTGGTGAGGATAACGTAAAGGACTCGAGCCTCTTCCTCTATCTTCTTTCTATGTCTGTGATGGAGGATAATATTCTTGGTTGAGTTTTTAACAAGAGCAAGTCCCGAGTCGGTACGTAAAAACATACCCATACCAAAGCCTTCCTCATATTCAAATCTCTTTTCCTCGCCAACTCCGTGACTCTGATTGAAGCTCGATGATCCCCCCGCAAAGAACACGATAGGGTACTCAAGACCCTTTGAGCCGTGCGCAGTTATAATTCTCACGGCATCACATTCACTCGGCGCCTCTCTCTTATCAAAATCGCTTTCCCTACCGGTAAGCTGATTGATATAGCTAATGAAATTATAAAGTCCCTTGAACGAACCGGACTCGAACTTTCTCGCATGCTCGTAAAGGAGCATAAGGTTGTCCTTACTTTCCTTTTTATTCGAGGAAAGAGCTAAAAGTCCTGTCTCGTGATACAAGGTCATAAGCAGCTTATCCGTAGGCATACCCTCGGACATAAGTCTATATCTCGCTATTTTATCAAGGAATTTCTTAACACGCTCCCCATTTTCACTCTCTTCAGTATATTTAACCAAAGAATCATACAAGGTATCCGCCGGCGCCAGCTTTCGTATCAAAGCAACGTCGCCGAGAGTGAAGCCGAAAATAGGAGACGCCATAAGTCCGGCGAGATACACGTCCTTGTGAGGATTGTCTATAGCATTGAGCAGACACAATACAAGCAAGACGTCTGAGTTAATAAAGAAACGTTCGGTCTCTGCCATTGCGGCGGGAATACCAAGTCTTTCAAGGGCTCTCGCGTATCTTTCGCCCTTCCCCTTTACGTTTCTCATTATTATGGCTATGTGCCTCGGCTGTATCCTCTCACCGTTATCAAGTCTGCCATCGTCAATCAACTCCTTGATCTTCCTTGCGACTACCTCAGGTACTAGATCTGCCGCCTCATCGATAAGCGCGGCTCTCGGATCCGACTTTGGTATCTGAGGCACAAGGCATATCTCGGGATATGCGTACTCGGGCTTCGGGTGGTCATACCCCTTTGAGAACTTTAATCTATCATCCTCAACGTACCCGATGCTGTCGCGAAGATAATAGAAGAGTCTGTCAAACACGTCGTTTACAAAATCAATGACACCCTCATCGCATCGGAAATTATTGGACATAAAGATGGATGCGGCGGGAAAATCTCCTACCGTACCAAGAGGCGCAAAGCTCTTTTTCATATCCGCAAAAATAGTAGGATTTGCGCTTCTGAACTCATAGATACTCTGCTTTATATCGCCTACCATAAACCTATTGGTATCGGTAGATATTGCCTCAAATATTTTGTTCTGCAGGCTGTTTACGTCCTGATACTCATCTATATACACAGCTCGGAACAGCTTCGCCTGAGCCAAGGCAATGTCGGTTTTCTCACCGTTGTGCCACAAGCACTCGTAGGTGTAGCGCTCAACGTCGGAAAACTCGCACATACCGCGTCTTATCTTTTCCTGACGGAAAAGCCTATCAAATTCACTGACCACGCGATATAAAACGTCAAACTGCTTATATAGCCCAGCGTACGCTATTTTCCACTCCTCTGCGCTATGCTTAAAGAAACGTTCCGTAAGCTCGGTTATCTCTTCCTTGAAGGCTTTCCTTATAATTGAAATCGGTGGCAACGCGTCTTTTTTTGACACGGACGCCGCCTTTTTGAATTCATACCCATTAAGAAGAGTGTGTATTTCCTCGTAGGATCTCATTGACGACAGCTCCTTTATAAGCGAGAGAGCATCGTCTATCATCTCTATTATCTTCGTATGCTTAGGATCGCCCACCGACTCTATCTCACGCTTTATATCGGTAAATACTGACATATAGTGAGACAAAAGCTCGCCGAGTCTTGCCATGGCGTATTCGCCAAATCCCGTCTTTTCCACACTCGTGAATTTCTCGGGATCAAATTCACCTACAAGATTTCCGAGTGCGCCCACACCCTCAAGCGCGTTGAGAGTCGAGGAATATATCATACTGATTATAGCGGGCAGCTCACTCTGCTTTCTTGCCTGTGCAAGACAGTCGGTAAGCAAGTCAAGCTCCTTGGGAGTTGCCACGTGCATAGCCTCTCCCTCGTATATGGACTCAAGCAGACCGTCCAGTATATTTTCCGCAAGGAGCTGCGCCTCCGCTCCGTCCGGAACGCGGAATGATGGACTGATGCCTACGCGCTCGGCATTAGCTCTTAAGATATCCGCGCAAAACGCGTCTATCGTGCTTATCCTTGCGCTCGGAAGCATATAAAGCTGTCTTTCAAGGCGCTCGTCATCCGGGCGCTGCTTTATCGCATCCTTGACTGCCTTGCCTATTCTCTCGCGCAATTCACCAACGGCGGCGCGGGTATAGGTAACGATGAGCATATCCTCTATATTGATCGGATTCTCCTCGTCAAGTATTGATTTTATTATTCTTTCGGTCAGAGTAGCGGTTTTTCCCGAGCCTGCGGCGGCGGATACGAGCAGAGTTCTGTCTCTTGTATTTATGGCCGCCCTTTGGCTATCTGTCCATTCTCTTTTTCCCATACGTTCACCCTTGATCAAAATTGTCTTATAGGCTTTATCGCGAGTCCGTCCTCAAATTCTCTTACCTCTCCGACGGCAAAGAAGCCGTTTGAGTCCGCAATTCTTACCACGTCCCCAACCTTAAAGCTTCTTTTTATCTTATGAAGATATATCTCAAGTCCCGATTTCGCAAGTCTTGCAAAAAAGTCGGGAAGAACGACAAGCTCGTATTTTTTAAACACGTCCTCAACGGGATATACCAAGGAAAGTCTATCATCCTCGCTCATATTTTCAAGCTCGGTAAGCGTTTTCGCCTCATTGATAGTGTAACCCGATGCGGAAAGTCTCTTGAGAGTTTTCATAGCGCCGCCAACCTTAAGAGTATTGCCGATATCCGCGCAAAGAGTTCTTATATACGTCCCCTTCGAACATACGACGTCAAGATAGTATTCTCTGTCGTTTATCCTTTTTGCGTCAATGGAATAAACCGTCACAGGCCTTGCCTCTCGCTCTATAACCTCTCCGCGTCTTGCAAGATCACACAGCTTTTTACCACCGACCTTAAGAGCTGAATACATAGGGGGAGTTTGCATTATCTCGCCCACAAAGGTGGATATTACCCTAAGGACCTCTTCTTCAGGAATATTGACCTCGCATTCGCTGAGTACAGAGCCCGTCACGTCCTCGGTATCCGTCGTGATGCCGAGCAAAAGAGTTGCGCCGTAATGCTTCTCGGACGTGAGCATAAATTCACTCGCCTTAACGCCTCTGCCGATAAGCACAGGCAACACGCCCGTAGCCATAGGATCAAGAGTGCCGGTGTGTCCCGCCTTCGCCGCTCCGAATATTCTTTTTACTCGGTTTACAACACCCTGCGAGGTTATCCCCTCTTCTTTATTCACGATTACAAGTCCGGAAATTTCTCTTTTATCCATAAGGCGTATCTCCTAAAATATTTCTTATAAACATTTTAACATATTTTATTTTAAATTTCAACCTAAAAAACAAAGCGAGTAATATATTCTTTCTCCTTCAAAAATATTCGGTTAATATATCGCATAAACCACGCTGTTATCGCATAATGCGTCACTCCACGCGGCGTTTTTTTCTCATTCTTGAAAAAGCTACCGTATGATCACCCAATCGACACCAAAGCCTCGACAAAAAAATCAAAGGAGTATGAGTAGAATAGACGTAAAGGAAGCTAATGCGTCGCAGTAGTAAAGGCTGTTGCGACAAAAATAGAGTTCCCATTATGAAAGGAGTTTAAATATGGAGAAAACTAACCGCAAGGAAGCGGTAGAAAAAAGAGGCGCGAGATCGGGCGCGATAATAGGCACTATCAAGCACTCTATCGAGGAAGCTAAAAAGAAACGAGAGGCTCCTCTTCTTGACGTAATAACCTTCTTTATCGCCTTCATATTTTCAAGATGCCACGTGATATTTGGCGCTCATCCGCTCGCAATAGCTTTTATCGCCGTGTTGCCCACAAGAGTATGGATAGCAGTCCTCGGCGCTATATCCGGCGCTCTCACACTTGGTAAAGCGGGAATAATCTACTCTATGATCTCGGTAATAGTAGTATTTTTAAGGATCATAGTATCGGGAAGCGAAAAGGACGATACAGAAAGAAAATATCTTAAATGGTTTTCTGAAGGTCTATTGCTCAAAATGTCCGCTTCCGTAATAGGCGGATTTATTGCCGCCGCCTACGAGGTGCTATTATCCGGTTTTACCTTGACAACCGTATTCTTCGGACTTTCCATGACGCTCTTGCCTCCGCTTACAGTATTCGTATTGTCGGGATTGTTTGAGGCAAATATAAGTCTTTACTCTCTATTTGATAGCTCAACAGTAGTCTTTTCCGAAAGAAAAAGTAGCGATAAAGACAAGTTTAATTTACTTTTCTTTAAGCTTTCTTCTCTTCTAATGATGTTCCTTATATCCATCTCCTTAAAGGAATATGAGCTACTCGGAATCTCTTTAGCCTATATTTTCTCATCCTCGGCGACACTTATCGTTTCTCGTAGATTTGGAATACTTTACGGGTGTATCACGGGATTTGTATCTTCATTCGGTTTATCCAGCACACTTTCCGTAGCCTTCGCTCTCGCGGGAATTGGCGCCGGTGGTCTTTTCGGCCTCGGGCTTACCTACGGAATAATCGGTGGCGGCGCTCTGCTCGGAGCATGGGCGGTATACGCCGAGTCGCTCAAGGGTATCCTATCCATTCTCCCTGAATATGCCATATCTGCTCTCACGGTATTCCCTATCCTTAAAAGGCTTTCGCAGGAGAAAACCGCAACGGAATGCGAGGAGATAGAAAAGAGCGCGCTCGATATGGTAGGTACCGTAGCGCTTTCGTACAGAAATAAATATCGCGGAAATCTCTCAGCTCTTGAAATGTCGCTGTCGGCTATGTCATCATCAATAAAAAAATACAACGAGACTTCAAGCGCGCCTTCAAGAGAGGAACTGTGCGATCTTATACTTGAATGCTCTGACAAATACTGTCACGCTTGTGACGGAAGGGGAGCGTGTATGACAAAGGGAGATCAACGCTTTGTCGATCACGTCAACGAGCTTGCGGACATACTCTATAAAAACGGTAGGATAAACGCGAGTGACCTGAACGCTTATCCGGAATACTGTCACCTCTCCCCAAATATAGCCGAAGCAATCAACAGAGGCGCGGCGATACTTTCCGAGGAAAGATTCCGAGAGATGAAAAAGGACACCTCATCAGAGGATCTGGGAATTATCGCCAAGCTGATAAATGAAGCTCGAATAGACGATGAAAAAGAAAAGGCGCTTAACGAATCTCTTTCCGAAAGACTTGGCGACGTTATGCTTGACGCTGGACTTGCCGATGGAGTTATACGCGCCTTTGGAGAGCGAAAACCATACTTTATCCTTGCCGCAGAGGATGAAACCGGCACAAAGATCACAGCCCCCGAATTAAAAAAGAACATAGAAGCAATCGCGGGTGTACGGCTATCAACTCCTGACTTTTATCGCCGTGGCAAAATGGCGCTTATGGAGTGCGCAAGTGAAAAGTCCTATGCCGCGGAGTGCGCCGTTTCATCAATCGCGAGTGAACGCGAGGAGATCTCAGGTGACACGGCTACCGCCTTTGAGTCAGAAAGCGGATATTTCTACGCGCTGATCTCTGACGGAATGGGCAGTGGCAAGGAAGCGAAGGATACCTCGTCTCTCGTCGCGGATTTTCTTACACGAGCGCTCAACTTCAACCCTGAGGGACAAACGGTTCTTAAGATCCTCAACCTCACCATACGTCACAAACGAAGAGAATGCTCAGCTACGGTCGACCTATTTTCCGTCGATTTGTACCGAGGAGACGCCGAGTTTTTAAAAAGCGGAGCAGCAGCCTCATACGTAAAGCGAGGCTCATCGATATTCAGGATAAAGTCAAAAACGGCTCCGTTAGGTCTTATGCGTAACGTCGATGCTGAAAAAATTAAAATCGAGCTTGAAGGCGACGATTACATCATTATGCTCTCAGACGGTATCGCGCAGAGTGCGGAGGACACGCCCTGGCTACTCGACCTTTTATCAAAGCCTCCAAAACGCAATCTGAAGGAATATGCCGACGCTATCCTCGCTTCAGCGCTCAAAAATCTTCCGCACACAGACGATATGACGGTGCTTGTGACAAGAGTTATTAAAACTAAGGATTGATAATTATCGAATGCCAACCCGAATTAAACTCACCTAAAGGCGGATAAATCTGCGCATTTTCGAGTATTCTCTCTTGTAAAGCAATTACACCGCCTTTTGTTGTATCAGTTTTTTTCATAAAGAAAAAGGTAATACCGCTTTTTCAAGTAGGTATTACCTTTTATTATTTACTTTATCGCGGTTAAAGCGCTTTCGGTAATCTCAATGCTGAGATCTATACTTTCACCGCCGCGCGTAACGTTAACTATAACTACGGATCCTACCCTTGCGTTGAGCATAGAGTCCGTAACGATATACATTCGGTTAACGTCGTATTTAGTGCCGTCAACAGTAATGGAGTTGATAAGATCGCCTTCCTTTAAAACGCCGTCGGCAAGACTTCCTCTCTCTATCGAAACAACGCTTATTTCCTCGCGTTTAAGCACCTTACCGCTCTCTTTATCGTACACGGTATACAGCTTACTTGCGCTAACGGTAATACCGAGATAGCATCTATAAACGTTCTCGTGTATCGTTCCATCACAGTAATGAAGAATATTTTCCGCTACGTATTTTACGAAATTCGAGGGAATCGCATAGCTCATATTTTCGCTGCTTGTCAGCTTTGCGTTTACTATGCCGATCAATTCTCCCTTATTATTGAAAAGACCGCCACCGGAGTTGCCGCTGTTTACCGCGGTATCCATTCTCATAACTCGAAGCTGTATAGCCGTCGCTCCGTCCGCACCCTCCATTTGTATATACTCACTATCCACATTGACGTATCCGAGAGTCGCCGATATACCGAGATCCTCAGGATTTCCCACAGCTATCGCCTGGTCAAGCACGGCTACATTGTTTGAGTCGGCAAGGGTAACTGCCACCGCGTTGCTCTCGGCAAGTACACGGCTACCGCTTATCTTAAGAATCGCGAGATCGTAGTTCATAGATCCACCGACATAGGTCGCAGGGATCGCATAAGTATCGCTCTCCTGACCGTAAAGGTATACACGGATATCGTCGCTTATACCGTTTTCGGTATTGGACTGGTGGTTGTATACCACGTGATAATTCGTGATGACGTACGCGTCTCCGTTATATTTATCGAGCTTATAGATAACTCCTGAGCCTGCAGAGGTCTTCTCTTTCGTGGTAAGCCCCGGCTGATACACCGAGCCGTAAGACGTAGTCTTAAATACGCACTTTACGCTTACCGCGGACAAAAGAGCCTTACCTGCCGCCGCATGATCCTGTATCACCCCATTGATGGTGACGTCATAGTTATCTCCGCCCTCTACGGTAACGTTTCCGCTAAGGCTGTTGTTTATCATCTGCTGAAGCTCAGCGCGCGTTAAGTAATCAGTGTTTGCCGTAGAAAGCGCAAAGCATGACGTTAACGCAGTCGCTATCAGAGCCATCGCGAGAATCAAAGCTGATATTTTGATTTTCTTATTCATAAGAACTCCGTTTCTATGGTACTTCAATTTGATAAGTAGCTCGTAGATAATAAGCAAATTTCAAGTTATACGCTTATATTATATATCCTTTTTATTAAGATATTGTTACCAAAAAGAGAAAAATGATTAAATTTACAGCATAAAAGTAACAAAATCAAAGTGTAAGCTTTACTGCTACGGTTATATAAAACAAAGAGGTTGAGCCACGCGCTTGATTTAAAGCTTCACCCAACCTCTTGTTATATTTTATTGCGGCTTATTGTTTTTAAAGAACTGATATAAATAGCAAGGTATCATACCGTTATACAGCTTCTTTACCTTATCCGCTTTTTTGCCGTAGAATCTCTCAAATCCTTCGTGCGAGGTAATAACGTATACCTGCCACGGAGCAAGAGATCTGAAATGTACGCCAATATCACGATAAAGTCTCTCAACCTCGGCAACCGTGCCTATTCTCTCACCGTAAGGAGGGTTGGTAACTATCGTACCTCTTCTTCCCGGAGCAGATATGCGTCTTGCGTCCTGACGGAAAACCTTAAGAGAATTTAACACGCCCGCCCTATACGCGTTGTCCTTGGTAAGCTTTACGCACTCCTCGTCAACGTCAGAGGCATATACCTCAAAATCTGACGGCGTAATACCCTCGAGCGCCTCCTCCTTCGCGCTTCTCCACAGCTTCTCGGGTATATATGGGAACTTTTCCGCGGCAAAATTGCGTCGCATACCGGGTGCGATATTACGCATCTGCATAGCCGCCTCGGTAGCGATGGTACCGCTACCGCACATAGGGTCCCACATAAGCACGTCCTCTCTCGGACGCGAGGTCGCCACTATAGCCGCCGCGAGAGTCTCTCTTATGGGCGCCGCGTTTGCCTCACGCCTATATCCTCTCTTGTGCAAAGGTTCTCCGGAGGTGTCTATCATAAGAGTTGCCTCGTCATTAAGGATAAAGAACTCTACCTGATACTTGACACCCTCCTCCGGAAATACCGAGATGCCATACACCTCGGACATGCTTCTTACTATCGCCTTTTTGATGATAGCCTGACAGTCCGGAATAGAAAAAAGCTGTGATTTGATGGAATGTCCTTTAACAGGGAAAGCGTCGTTTCTGCCTATGAACGATGACCAAGGAAGAGAGCGTGTGCCCTCAAACAGTTCCTCAAAGCTGGTAGCTTTAAAGGAACCAAGCTTAATAAACACTCTCTCGGCATAGCGGAGAAATACGTTGGAAAGCGCTACCGCTTCCTCGTCGCCAAGGAAGGTAACTCTGCCGTTAATTGTGGATATGCGCTCGTAACCGAGCTTTTCTATCTCCTCGCCGAGCAGATGCTCAAGACCGAAAAGACAAGTTGCAACGAGTTGTATTTTCATTTAAATTTACCTTTATTTTTCGGGAATATATCCCTCGAATATTACCGTATCAAATCCGTGACCGATCGCCGCATTTTCCTCTTCCTGAGATTTGATCGTCCAAGCGAAAAGAACCGTGTTAAATCTGCGGCGGATAAATCTGAGGTTTTTCACCCCATGTCCATTCTTTTCATATGCGATGAAATCGGGGCGCGCAAGGAAATTAAGCATAAGATTCTGGGCGAGTCTGTATATCAGCTTACCCTTGTATTTTTCTTCCTTCATATATTCGCTGGAAAGCATACCTCGCATTATATCGGGGCGAGACTTTCTTAAGATTTTAAGAGCAATGGGATTGAAGGACTCGACTACGAAATCGCCCTTGTAGCCCTCTATGACCTCGACAAACTTCTCAGCAACGCCGCTCTCTCCCGTACCCATCTTAATTTCGACGAGTAAAGGCACCGCGCCGTCTATCATATCAAGCACCTCGCGGAAGGTTGGGATACCGTCAGAAGTACCCAAAAGGCTCATTTTCGATAACTCCTCGGCGGTAAAATCAATTACCCTTCCCTCTCTCCCCGCGACACGTGTGAGGGTTTCGTCATGGAAAACGACAAGCTCGCCATCCTTGGAGAGTCTTAAATCAAGTTCAATACCGTAGCCGTTTTCCTTAGCCTTCGCAAACGCAGACATAGAGTTTTCCGCCGCTCCTTCGGAGTGCAGACCACGATGGGCAAATCTCGCCCCGCGATATCTCTCTATCTCGTGACGGCGGCGTCCCGGCATAAGCATATACAGCCATAAAAGAGCGCCTAATAAAGTTATCGATATGGTTATAATCAGAAAAATGTATATAGGATGCATATTTCCCTCTTTATCCAAAGCGAACGGTACCGTAATCAGTACCGTTCACCCATTTTAATCATTATTAATCATCGGCTCCCGCCAAGCTTTCAAGCGCACCCTGCGCCTCAGGCTTAGAGTCACCGTGCTGAACGAAGAACATCGTTACGAACGCGAAACCTACGAAGATAGCAGCATAGGGGAAGAATACGTGCCAGCCGATCTTGTCTACAAGGAAGCCGGAAAGTATAGGTGTAACTATCTGCGCAGTCATAGAAGCCGTGTAATAGAAGCCGGTGTACTTACCAACGTCACCGCCCTTGGCAAGTTCAACTACCATGGGGAAGGAGTTAACGTTGATGGTAGCCCAACCAATACCGGCAAGGCAGAAGAGAAGATACATAGCGATAGGAGTCGTTCCCTCCTTGATAAAGGAAGCGGCAGCGAATGCAACGGTAAGCATAAGCACGCCTGCAAGAATAGTCTTCTTTCTTCCGATCTTGGAAGCAACCATACCTACGGGTATGTAGGATACTATCGCCGCGCCCTGCGCAACAAGTAACGTAACTGTGTAAGGAACCTTAAGTACCTCGGTAGCGTATACCGAATACTTAGAGGTGATCGCGTTGTAGCCGATGTACCAAAGAGCTACCGACGCAAGAATGAGAATAAGCGAGGTAAGCTCGGAGCGTGTAAGCTTTCCGAAAGCCTTAGGCTGTTCCGCTACGGGAGACTCAGCGTCAAGCTTAGCGTTCTCTGCCTCTGCCTCAGAGGACCAAAGAGGCTCCTTAACGGTAAGGAGGAACGCAACGAGCGCGCCGAGCATAAGTACGCTGACAGCGATAAGATATACCGAGAAGTCGGTCTTGCCTGCGGTGCTGGTCTTAAATACTATACCAAGGCCGAGAACGATCATACCACCTGCAGTACCCATAAGATTGATAACCGCATTACCCTTAGATCTAAGAGGCTTTACGGTAACGTCGGGCATAAGAGCGACTGCGGGAGAACGGAAGGTTGCCATAGAAAGAAGACAACCGAGAAGAACGAATACAAACAAAATAAGCTTGGGAGTAAATCCAAGAAGAATAAGGAACAATGACGCAAATACGGTGCCTACCGTTATATACGGAGTTCTCTTACCAAACTTAGATACGGTCTTGTCGGAAAGAGCGCCGAATATGGGAAGAAGCACTACCGCAAAAATGTTGTCAAGCGACATGATGATGCCCGAATAAGTTTGTTCCATATTGAACTTATTCGTAAGAATGAGGGGCACGATGGTGTCATAAGCCTGCCAGAATGCGCTGATAAGGAAGAAAGCAAAGCCTACGAGAATAGTTCTTTTGTAGTTAAGTTTCATATTTTCCCTTCCTGTTCTTTATAAAATACAAGGATATTTTAACACATATTATTCTATTTGTCAAATATCTCGGAGATTTTCTAACTTTTGTTTAAAAAAGAAGAAAATATTTAGTGCATAACAAACAAACTTGTTTAGCAATCTCAACGATTTTCCCGAAAATCAATAGACATGCGTTCCAAATTGTGATAATATAAACTCGCATAAATATATAACCGCGTGAGCATATCTTGCGGATATCAAGGAGAAAAGCTATGCATAACCTAAACAACGCGCCACTTATTTGTTTAAAGGCAAACGTAAACGCCGCTCTTTACAAGGGCGAGCGAATGCTTCTTAATACAGCTCCCGTTGTAAAAGACGGTAAAATGATGATACCTAAAGAGGCGCTTCTGCTTCTCGGTATTGAATGTCACACCGACTTTATGTCTTCGGATAATCTTTGCGGCTTCAACACGGTCTACGAGGGTATGGGACTTCTCTTCCTTGACAACAATAGTTTCCCCACTCTTTCACTTGAAAATGACCTTGTCGCTATCCTTAGCTTCGCTCATAAATTTATCTTTGATATAGACGTTATAACGCTCGGTAAAAGCTACGCTCCGGCAACAAACGAGGAGCGAGAGGGATTCAAAACGGTAGGAAACAAGCTGCTTAAGCTTTTCAAGGAAAGAAACAACACACACCCCTACCTCTTCGGCTCACAGGATATATTTGACAAGCTGCGCGCCTCTTATGCCTCGGGTAAGGATACTGAGCTTTGCCGTCACCTTAAGACTATTGTAAAAAAGGCAGACGATTTGCTCCTTGAGCACGTACCCGCGCTTAACGAAAATGGTGACGGACTCGTTGAGCCCATGACTCCCTCCGGATACGGAGAGACCGAATACGACGTAGGCGGCAGACACTCAAATTCAGAGGCGCATCTTACAAATCTTACTTATTCGGCAATAGCATATCTTATTACAAATGAAGAGCGTTACGCAAGACACGTATATTTTGCCGCGCTCGGTATAATCAATAGACTCCATTGGGGTCCCGGCCACTTCCTCAACTGTTCCGGCGCAACAATGCGCCTTGCCTCTATATACGACTGGCTCTACAACGCGTGGGAGTCTCTCGGACTTGACACGGGCGCTATCAGACGAGGCATCTATACACAAGGACTTCATCACGGCTTCAACTCGGTAGTACACGACCGCTGTGACTTCCCCAGCCCTCAGCAGGGCACGGGCTGGCGCTTTAAGCTCAAGCCAGACAACTGGAACTCCGTTTGCAACGACGGTATGATAGTCGGCTCACTCGCTATCCTTGGCGACGGCATTGACGAATACATCAGCTCTGAGGAATACGCAAACGTTACCGAGCTTCTCGGCGCCTGTATCACCAGCACAATGCAGCCTCATCTTGTATTTACTCAGTACGCACCGGACGGCTCGTACGTTGAATCCAACTCGTATTGGGCATACGGAACGACAAACCTTATCACATCTATGGCGGCGCTTTATGACTCGCTCGGCACAGATCTTGGGCTTCACAACGCCTGCGGCTTTGATAAGACCTGCTATTACGCGATCAATACGGAGAGCGCGGAATTTATCGGCTGGAACTATCACGACGGTCATCTCAGCAGTCAGAACACATCTTGCTTCAATCCCCTTGCTACAATATCCGGCGACTCTCAGCTTTACGCTATCAGAAATAACCAGCTAAGAGAGGGCAAGGAGATCACCGTGCTTGATATTTTGTATCACCCCGAGGTAAGAGAGCAGGATATGCCGGAGCTTTCGGCTTTGCCCCTTGACTACGCTATGGACGGAATCGATGCCTTCAGCGTAAGAAACGGTTGGAAAAAGGGCTCATTGTACGCGGGAATGATAGGCGGTGAAAACGCTATCGGAGGAAGTCACAACCAGGTAGACTCCGGCGCGTTCGTGTATCACAATCTCGGTAAGCTCTGGTTCACCGATCTCGGTAGCGATTATTACAATTCACGAGGTATCGCGAACGGAGAGGGTTATTTCTCTAATTACGCGCTTTACAGAAGGAACGCAGAAGGAAATAATACCCTCGCTCTAAAATCGCTCCCATTCGGACAGCTTCTCGGCAAACGCGGCGCTATGGTAGAATATTCCTCCAAGGATTCGACATCCTATTGTATAATAGACAATAAAGAGGTGTACGGCGAGGATAAGGTAAGAAGCGCAAAGAGAGGTATGCTCCTCACAAACGATAGAAAAACTCTCGTAATTAAGGATGAGATAGAATTCACCGACGTCGACTCCGCATTCACTACGGCGCATTTTGAGTCGGATAAGATTAGCGCTGAAATACTCGACGACGGCAAAAAATGCGTCCTTACACACAAGGACGGAGAGAAAATATACGTGACTCTCGTCGGAGACGGTATGCTCGAGATAGCCAACTGTACCGACGCCCTGCTCGAGGGTACAGGTCCTGCGACCGGCGAGTATCCAAGAGATAACTTCCAAAGACTCGTTGTACGTTACGACAACGTCAAGACTGTAAACACAGCCTTCGTTATTGATACCGACGAACACTCCGCCATAAAAGAAGCGCCCGATATGCGCGAATGGAAAACCCTATAAAATCCATCACATAAAAAACGAAAGGAGAGCGAAATGCAGATAATCAATTTTCACTATCCGGATAATCCAAATTTAAAAAAACTTGCAGTCGCTCTCGGCTACTTTGACGGAATACACGTTGGACATAGAGAATTAATCTCTATGCTCGTGCGTGAAGCAAGGGTGAAAGGGTTGTCTCCTTACGTACTTACTTTTGCAGATTCACTTTCACAAACAAAGAAAACGCAAAGTATTATTTACAATATCGATGAAAAAGTAAAAATATTCGAGTCGCTCGGCGTAGAAGGTGTTATAGTTACCGACTTCGCTTCCGTGGCGGATCTATCACCAGAGCGCTTTGTTCGCGAGGTGCTTGTAGGTTATCTCGGAGCAGAACTTGCAGTGCTTGGATACAATTTCCGCTTTGGAAAGGGAGCTGAGGGCGACTCATCGTTACTTGTCGAGCTTATGGACTCGCTCGGAAAGAGAGCTATAGTTTTAAGTGAGCAAAAGATAGACGGTAAGCCTTTATCCGCTACCGTTATACGAGAGCTTTTGATGAATAAATGTCTATCTGATGCTACGCGTATGCTCGGTGCGCCGTACTCTATAGAGGGTACGGTAGAAAAAGGACTCGGACTTGGCAAGGCTTACGGCTTCCCTACAGTCAACATGCCCCTCCGCGAAGGATTCCCTCTACCTACAGGCGTATATAGAACAGCGGTAAAAGTAGACAAAAAGCTCTACACGGGTATCACTAATATAGGTAGATGCCCCACTGTACAGGAACGAGAAATACATGCGGAGACGCTGATCGCTGACTTTGACGGTGACCTTTACGGCAAGGCCATCAAGATATTTTTCCTCGGTTATTTGCGTGAGGAAAGGCTCTTTGACACCATAGATGAGTTACGAGAACAAATATATAAGGACAAAGAAATTTCAATAAAAGAAAACGGAGATTTAAAATGGCTGGAAATTGGACAAAGCTGACGGTAACCGGACACGTTAACGACCTCGACGGCATCTCTGCCGTAATGAGTATGCTCGACAACGGTCTTATGATAGAGGACTACAGTGACTTCTCGCTCAACGGTATGTATGGCGAGTTGGTTGACGAATCGATACTTAACGCCGATAGAGAAACCGTTAAGGTATCTATTTTCGTACCCGAGGAAAAGAACTTTGCCGAGTATCGCGTTTACCTTGAGGCAAGACTCTCCTCTCTCGGCATCAAGCACGAGATATCCATAGAGGGCATGAACGAGGAGGACTGGTCCGAGAGCTGGAAGCAGTATTACAAGCCTATCCCACTTGGCAAGGTAACGGTAGTTCCCGCCTGGGAAAAATACGACGCCAAGGATGGAGAGATCATCATAAGAATGGATCCCGGCATGGCATTCGGTACCGGAACACACGAGACCACTCGTCTCGTTATGAGAATAATGCAGGACTTGATCAAGGGTGGCGAAAGAGTGCTTGATGTAGGCACAGGCTCGGGTATTCTCTCCATCTGCGCATCCAAGCTCGGCGCTAAATCCTGCAATGCATACGACATCGACCCCGTAGCTGTAAAGGTTGCGAGAGAGAACGCGCGTGACGACGGATGCGACAATATCACCGTAGGCGTGTCGGATCTTCTCAAGGGAGTTGATCTTTCCGAGGGCAAGTACGACTTCTGCGTTGCAAACATAGTGTCCGACATTATCATACGTATGATGCCCGATATTCACGACTATCTTAAGGACGGCGCTCCCCTCATTCTTTCGGGTATCATTCTAGACAGAGCCGATGAGGTAAGAGCATCGGTTAAGGAAAACGGATTCACTATCGAGCGCGAGGAAAGAGAAAACGACTGGGTCGGCATCCTCTGCAGAAGATAATTTAAAAGCATCGCTATTAAAGCGCGTTTGTATCTTTTCGATTCACTCGGCTACATATATTATGTTGTGTGATCAAGGTATTTCGGAGGCAAGACATAAATGGCAAGATTCTTTGTAAATAAGGAAAACATAACCGACAATATAATAACTATTTCCGGTAACGACGCCTTTCACATCGCTCGCTCGCTACGCATGGCTGTAGGAGACACCTTGACCGTGTGCGATGAGGACGGCACGGAATATCACTCCTCTCTGACTCGCATACGTGATGACGAATGTCTGGCAGAGGTGCTATCAAAGCAGTCCGGAACAACCGAAAGCCCTGTTGAAATAACGCTGTATATGGCATACCCAAAGGGCGATAAGCTCGAGACCGTGGTGCAAAAATCAGTTGAGCTTGGCGCGTTCGCTATAGTCCCCTTTGAGTCGTCGAGATGTATCAAGCGTCCGTCGGCAGACAAGGCTGACAAAATAACCGATCGTCTTTCTCGCATAGCTGAGGAGGCGGCGAAGCAATGCGGTAGATCAAGACTACCGAAAATATCAAAAATGATAAAGCTCAAGGACGTATGCGAGAGCATCAAGGACTACGATCTCACACTCTTCTGCTACGAGGGTAAGGGCGCAGAATCCTTAAAAACCACGCTTGAAGGCTATGGCAGACAGAACGGCAGAATTGCGGTAGTGATCGGATCAGAGGGCGGATTTTCCGAGGAAGAGGCAGAGCTTATTACTAATAGTGGAGCAAAATGCGTCAACCTCGGTCCGAGAATCCTCAGATGCGAGACCGCTCCCGACTATTGTCTCTCGGCTATATCCTATCACTTCGAGCTGTAATCTAAAAGGCTGTATTTAAAATTCTTGATATCGCACGGCATAAGAAATCTGCCGAAGCATTAAAGAAAAACTATAAAACAATAAGCTATATACTAATAAAAAACAGGCATTATCCTATGGGGCGTGTGACGTTTTCCCATATTTAATGCCTGCTTTTTTATTTAAAACTTACTCTGCGCAAGTATTACCTAACATCTACAAATTACACCACTAAGAAAACACCCAAACAAAATATCGAGCATACAAAAATAAAAATAATAGTTCTAATTTTTTTCATATTCTCTCTCCTTTTTTGTTTTTTATTACCTGACCTCTACAAATTCCACATCCGAGGCATTTGTCTTTTCCATTGTTACTAGCAAACACCTTAATCCCGGACGAGAGTAATCAGATCTTTGATTTTCTTCCATCGTATAATATATTAATATTTTCTCACTATTTTGTTTTATATTCTGAATGTAATATTCTCTTTGCCCATAGCCGGATAAAAAGAAATGTAAATACGCAACCTCCTTGTCAAAATTTACATTAAAAGCGTCCTCTATAAAAACATTATCCATCTCTTCTTGACTTGTTATAATGAATGTTTTAGTATATGGATACTCTTCTTTGTTGTAATAATCAATCTCAGAATTTCTTATTGGATGTTGTTTTATAAATTCCGGTTTTATGTATTCTTCTACAAAACTATCCATATTCGCATTATACTTGGCATAATTATATCCTTTAGTTACAGTCTTTTTTGTTTTATAAGCAAAATTCCACGCAATATCACCTATATTTTTATACGTTTTTGATCCCGAACAACTAGTAAGTGTCAATAAAATTATGCTTGATAAAAGCAATGAAACTACTGATTTTTTTAACATATAATCTCCTTACAAAAAGCAATTTTACATATTTTGAAAAAACATTGGCTTACCCTCTCTTATTTAAGCAAAATCATAGACACACATTATATCCACCGTTTGTGCATAAAATGATTTACTGTAGTATAATATATTTTCCCAATATAAACATTCGGCAAAACGTAGTTATAATGTACGCATAGATCAGAATCTACTGTACAACTTTATTTTAACAAAGGTTTTTATACAAGTCAAGGGGTATTATTTTGTAATATTTTTTCATCTCGGTCATTCAACAAAAAAATAGGCATTATCCTATGGGGCGTGTGACGTTTTCCCATATTTAATGCCTGTTTTTTTATTTAAAACTTGCCGAATATTTTTTTAAAGAAGCTTTCTCTCTCGGCACTACCGCCGTTTTCACCCTTCTTTCCGAAGGTTTCCTCAAAGCTCTTAAGTATCTTTTTCTGCTCGCTTGTAAGATTTTTCGGAGTCTCTACGTTAACGGTAACTATAACGCTTCCCTGACGTCTCGGATTATTGATATCAACAATACCCTTGCCCTTAAGTGTGAAGGACTTGCCGGACTGAGTACCCTCGGGAATAGTTATCTTTTCCTGTCCGCCACCGAGCATAGGTATCTTTATTTCCGCGCCGAGCGCAGCCTCGGTAAACGAGATCGGAACCTCACAGTAGAGATCATTACCCTCTCTTGTAAAGAAATCATGATTCTTTACTCTCACCTCGATGATAAGATCGCCGCTCGGACCACCGTTTCTACCCGCGGATCCCTGCCCACGAAGTACGATGTTCTGATAGTTATCCACACCTGCGGGTATATTTACCTCAAGCTTTTTATTCACCTTTACGTAGCCCTTGCCGTTACAGTTCTGACAGGGTGTCTTGATTATCTTACCCGTGCCGCGACAAGTGGAGCAAGGTCTCTGAGTCTGAGTATAACCAAACATAGTCTGCTGCTGTACGGTAACGTGTCCGCGTCCCTTACACGTCTGACATGTCTCGGGCTTTGTGCCCTTTGCCGCGCCGGTAGCGCCGCAATCCTTACATTCCTCTACCCTTGCAAAGCTTATCTCTTTTCTGCAACCAAACGCAGCTTCTTCAAAGGATATGGTAACTCTCGTCGCTATATCCTCGCCTCGCTGTGGCGCATTTCTCGTAGACTGCGAGCTTCTGCCTCCTCCAAAGAATGAGGAGAAGAGATCTGAGAAATCAAAGCCGCCGTCAAAGCCGCCAAAGCCACCGAAGCCGCTTCCACCGCCTGCCGCAGGATCAAACGCCGCATGGCCGAACTGGTCGTACTTTTGTTTCTTGGATTCATCCGAAAGCACGTCGTACGCTTCGTTGACCTCCTTGAACTTTGCCTCAGCCTCCTTGTCACCGGGATTCATATCCGGGTGATATTTTTTAGCAAGTCCACGGTATGCCTTTTTTATTTCGTCAGCGCTCGCGCTTTTTGCTACGCCGAGCACCTCGTAATAATCTCTTTTGTTTTCTGCCATATCTATACCTTTATAAGTATTAGTCTTAAGTATGCAATAACTCACATTCGGAGTAAGAGGTTTTTGCGCCCCTTACCCCGAAAATGTTAATTATTATTTACTTATCCGAATTAGTTTCCGGTTTTGTCCTCAAAGTCAGCGTCGGTGCCGTAGTACGCGCCATCTGCGCCGGTGCCGCCCTGCGCGCCTTCACCCTGAGTCGCCTGAGCCTGATAGAGCTTCTCTGCGATGGGGTAGAACGCCTTCTGGAGAGCCTCGGTATCAGCCTTGATAGCTTCGGTATCGCCGGTAGCGATAGTAGCCTTAAGCTTCTCAATAGCCTCGTTTACAGGAGCCTTATCCGCCTCGGTAACCTTGTCGCCAAGATCTGCAAGAGACTTCTCGGTCTGGAAGATCATATGCTCTGCTGTATTCTTAGTCTCAACAGCTTCCTTCTGCTTCTTATCCTCTTCAGCAAACTTCTCTGCTTCCTTAACTGCCTTTTCGATATCCTCCTTAGACATATTGGTGGAGGAGGTGATGGTGATGTGCTGCTCCTTGCCGGTACCCTTGACACAAGCGGTTACGTTAACGATACCGTTAGCGTCGATGTCAAAGGTAACCTCGATCTGAGGAACGCCACGGGGAGCGGCAGGAATACCGTCAAGAATGAAACTACCAAGAGTATGGTTACCTGCAGCCATTTCTCTCTCACCCTGAAGCACGTGGATCTCAACAGAGGTCTGACCGTCTGCAGCGGTAGAGTAGATCTGACTCTTCTTTACGGGAATAGTGGTGTTTCTCTCGATGATCTTGTTGAATACGCCACCCATGGTCTCGTTACCGAGTGAAAGAGGAGTAACGTCAAGAAGGAGAGCGTCCTTTACGTCGCCGCCAAGAACGCCGCCCTGGATAGCCGCGCCGATAGCTACGCACTCATCGGGGTTAATGCCCTTGAAGGGCTCCTTACCCATAAACTTCTTTACAGCCTCCTGTACCGCGGGGATTCTGGTAGAACCACCTACAAGAAGAACCTTGGAAACCTCGCTTGCAGAAAGACCGGAGTCACGAAGAGCGTCTCTGGTAGGAACAAGAGTAGCCTCTACGAGATCACGGGTAAGCTCGTCGAACTTAGCTCTGGTGAGAGTAGCCTCAAAGTGCTTGGGGCCGGTTGCATCTGCGGTAATGAAGGGGAGAGAGATAGCGGTGGACATTACGCCGGAAAGCTCGATCTTAGCCTTCTCTGCAGCATCCTTAAGACGCTGGTGAGCCATCTTATCCTTACGAAGATCAATTCCGCCGTTCTCAAGTGCAAACTGATCAGCCATCCAGTTAACGATTCTCTCATCGAAGTCGTCACCGCCAAGACGGTTGTTACCCTTGGTTGCGAGAACCTCAAATACGCCGTCAGAGATATCAAGAAGAGATACGTCGAAGGTACCGCCGCCAAGGTCGAATACCATGATCTTCTGAGACTCTTCCTTATCCATACCGTATGCAAGAGCTGCCGCGGTAGGCTCGTTGATAATTCTCTTTACCTCAAGGCCTGCAATCTTACCTGCGTCCTTGGTTGCCTGACGCTGTGCGTCGGTGAAATATGCGGGAACGGTGATAACCGCCTCGGTAACCTTAGTTCCGAGATATGCTTCTGCGTCAGCCTTAAGCTTCTGAAGCACCATTGCGGAGATCTCCTGAGGAGTGTACTGCTTACCGTCGATAGAAACCTTTCTATCGGTACCCATATCTCTCTTGATAGAGATAACGGTCTTATCAGGGTTGGTAACTGCCTGACGCTTTGCTACCTGACCTACGAGTCTTTCGCCGGTCTTGGTAAATGCAACTACGGAAGGAGTGGTTCTCGCACCCTCGGGGTTAGTGATAACTATGGGCTCGCCGCCCTCAAAAACTGCTACACAAGAGTTGGTAGTACCTAAGTCAATTCCAATAATTTTTCCCATTTTACTTTTCTCCTTTTTGGGTATATATTTTTTATTAATAAACTAATTAAAGTGTTTTTTGTTAACTTATATTTACAAATATTAGTTAATAGTCTTAACCATAGCAAATCTTATTATTTTATTACCCTTTTTGTATCCCTTTTGGAACACGTCGGTTATTTCGTTTTCTCTATCCGAGTCATCCTCATCGTGCATTACCGCGTTATGAAGATTAGGATCGAATTGATCGCCCGCTACGCCGTATACCTCGACACCGAGCTTTGCAAGAGTTGAGGAAACGGTAGAAGCTATCATCTTAAGTCCCTCTTTAACCTTCTCACCGTCGTCAAACACCGCCGCTCTCTCAAGGTTATCAATTATTGGGAGAAGCTCCGATACGGTGTCTGCCATAGCGCTCGAATAGGTCGCATCCCTCTCTTCTCTGGAACGGCGTCTGAAGTTGTCATACTCCGCCGCAAGTCTGAGGTATTTATCATCCTTTTCCTTTGCCTCAGCCTTAAGAGCCTCGATCTCCGCCTTAAGAGCGTCGATCTCTGCCTGCTTTGCACTTTTCTTTTTCTTTTCCGCGGTCTTTACTTCCTCTGCCGCAGACTCATTTATATCCTTGGTTTCTTCCATCATCTTGCCTTTCATTTACTTATTTTCGTCACTCAGCATTCTGTCTATTCCGTTTGCGAGTCGGTTTATCATATCGATTACCTTAGAGTAGTTCATTCTCTTAGGCCCGATAACACCTACCGCAAACTGACTGTTTCCGAGTGATATATTCTTAAAGATAAGCGTCGTATCCTTCATTACGTCAGAGTCGTTTTCGGTTCCGATGTAAACGTGTATACCGTCATCCGCAGAATTGTTAGCTGAGATAACGTCCATGAGCTTATCCTTTTCCTCAAGCACTCCAAGTAGACTTCTCAGCTTTGTAACGTCGGAGTATTCGGGATATTGCAAAAGCTTGGTGATACCGTCAAGCTTTACGTCAGCGGAGTCAAGCTCGTGCATCGTCTCGTATATCGCCTTCATCGCGGGATGAACTATAGCCGCAGACGAGCTCATGAGAGCCTCGATCTTAACTATGATCGGCATAGACATCTCATCCGCCGTGAGATTTACAAGATAGATATTGAGCGCCTCGGTAAGTCTGCGCACCGTCTCCTCAGTCACAGTGAAGGGAGCGTGTACCGTCTTGGACTTAACCACGTCGCCCTCAAATGACATAACGAGTATGAAGTCGCGAGGACCGAGATAAACCCCCTGGAAGCGATGTATTCTTGCCTTACCGGCGCTTGACTTAAACGCTATACCGGTGTAATCGGTAAAGGAAGCGGCAAGTCGCGACGCCTCAGATAGAATCTTATCCATCTCCGTGAGCTTGTATCTGAGCTTTTCGTTTATCTCGTCTATCTCAAACTTAGTCTGGCTGTACTGTCCTATCAGAGCGTCTACGTAAAGTCGGTAGGCAAGCTCTGAGGGAACTCTGCCGGCAGAGGTGTGGGGCTGTACGAGGTAACCCATCTGCTCAAGCGATGCCATCTCGTTTCTGATAGTGGCAGGTGAGCAATTGAACGCGTCTGTCTCAGACAAATATTTGGAGCCTACAGGCTCACCGTTGTTGATATGAGCGTCGACTACTGCCTTAAGTATCTGTATCTGTCTTTGGCTCAAGCGAGGATCTGCCATTCGTAACACCTCTTTCTTTTGAATTTTAGCACTTGATATTGTTGAGTGCTAACGTTTGTACATACATAATATATTATTTTTGCCACCGTGTCAATACTTTTGATGTGAAATTATGTGAATATTTTGTTAACAATTATCTCTCTTAAGCATTAAGTGCTAATTTTTGTGAAAATTCATCATTCTTTTACTTTTTATATAAATTTCACAAGTATTTTAGTTATAAAATCCATATTGACTTTACTACTTAAATATTATATAATATATTCGTATGATTATTTCCGTGTGGCAAGCCCACTCGGTGTAGTTATAAAGCTCTGCTTTTGCAGAGTATGTTATTTCAAAATAAAATAAGGAGGTACAAAGTGGAAATTTGGCTTGCTATTGTTCTCATTGCTGCCGCTGCCTTGGTCGGCGTAGCAATCGGATTTTTAATACGTAAGTCCATCGCCGAGAAGAAGATAGGCTCTGCGGAAGAGCAGGCACGTAAGCTTCTTGAGGATGCCATGAAGGGCGCTGAGAGCGCAAAGAAGGAATCCATCATCGCGGCGAAGGAAGAGATATTCCAGCTCAAAAAGGAAGCGGACTTTGATATCAAGGAACGCAGAAAAGAAGTAACCAGACAAGAGCGCCGTCTTGCCCAGAAGGAAGAAACCCTCGACGGTAAGATCGAAGCGCTTGAAAAGAAGGAGCAGTCGCTCCAGGACAAGCACGCGGCGGCAGATAAGCTCCGCCAGGAAATTCAGACCACTCTCGACGGTCAGCTCGTTATGCTTGAAAAGATTGCGGGTATGACTTCAGAGGAGGCAAAGACCGAGCTTGTTAAAAAGCTCGACAGTGAGCTCAGTCACGAGACTGCGCTCAAGATCGCAGAGTACGAGGAAAGATTCAAGGACGAGGCAGACGTACGCGCAAGAGACATTCTCTCTTTGGCAATTCAGCGTTGCGCTGCTGACCACGTCAGCGAGATCTCCATCTCCACCGTTCAGATCCCAGGAGACGAAATGAAGGGTAGAATCATCGGTAGAGAGGGTAGAAATATCAGAACCATCGAGACTCTCACAGGCGTCGATCTTATTATCGACGATACCCCCGACGTTATTACAGTATCCAGCTTTGATCCCGTTCGCCGTGAGATCGCGCGCATCGCTCTTGAAAAGCTTGTTAGCGACGGCCGTATCCATCCCGCAAGAATCGAGGAGATGGTTGAAAAGGCTCGCCGTGAGGTTGACAACGCTATCAAGCAGGCGGGTGAGAGAGCTGTATTTGAGACAGGTGTACACGGCTTACATCCTGAGCTTATCAAGCTCCTTGGCCGTATGAAGTACCGTACGTCCTACGGTCAGAACGCTCTTCGCCACTCCATCGAGGTTTCTATGCTCGCAGGAGTTATGGCAGACGAGATGGGCGTTGACGTTACTATGGCTCGCAGAGCGGGCTTGCTCCACGATATCGGCAAGGCTGTTACCGCAGAGGTTGAAGGCTCACACGTTCAGCTCGGCGTTGACATTGCTACTAAGTATAAGGAAAACAAGGATATTATCCACGCTATCGAGGCTCACCACAACGACATCGAGTCGGTTTCTGCTCTTGACTTCATCATCCAGGCGGCTGACGCTATCAGCGCGGCTCGTCCCGGCGCAAGACGTGAGGATGTTGAAAACTACATCAAGAGACTTCAGAAGCTTGAAGAGGTTGCAGGCGACTTTGAGGGTGTTGAAAAGACCTTCGCTATCCAGGCGGGCCGTGAGGTTAGAATCATGGTTAAGCCCGAGATGGTTGACGACGACAAGATGAAGATCCTTGCTCGTGAGATCGCTAAGAAGATCGAGGGAGAGCTTGACTATCCCGGTCAGATCAAGGTAAGCGTTATCAGAGAATCCAGAACTGTCGATTACGCAAAATAAAACAACTTTAAATATTTTTTAGCAAAAGAAGAGATTGGCGACTTGATAAAACAGGTATGCCGATCTCTTTTTATATTTTGTTTTCTATTTCTCTTGAAAAAGAATCTATAATAATATATAATAAGAATATGAAGAAAAAACTACCACGGAGGCAGTATGAAAAACAGAGTAATAAACGACGTATTATCACACACGGGTAAAGGCGTACACCCAAGACTTATTCTCACAAGTCAGGATTTTGAAAGAATACGCAACACATCGGACCCGGTATATGACGCGGCAAAGAAGGACGCCATAGCTATGGCTGATAAATTTATGGAGCTTCCTCCTCTTGAATATGATATTCCCGACGGTATAAGACTTCTCGCCGTTTCAAGAGGCGTTCTTGCGCGCTCTTTGAATTTAGCGACAGCATACAAGCTCACCCTCGACGTAAAGTACGCAAGAAGACTCTATGAGGAACTTGCAAATGCCGCCTCCTTCAAGGATTGGAACCCATACCATCATCTCGACGTAGGCGAAATGGTATTCTCCTTTGCGCTCGGATACGACTGGATATACGAGACCTTAACCGAGGATGAGAGAAAACTTTTGCGTCGCGCTATGATCGAAAAGGGACTTATGGCAACAATGGACGACTATCTCGATCGCGAGAGAAAGCGTAGCTACCGTTGGTATCAGGATCAGCCCGGTGACAACTGGAAGTTTGTTTGTAACGGTGGTGCTACAGCGGCGGCTCTCGCCATCTGCGACGAGGATGACGTGGACCGTGACTTCTTATCCGATATTTTAGGCTATGCCTACGAGAACACTTATCGCGCGGTAAGAGATATGTATCTACCGGACGGCTCTTATGCAGAGGGCTTCACATACTGGAATTATGCTACTGATTACCTCGCGTTTTACGTTTCCTCACTTAAGAGCGCCGCAGGAACCGACTACGGACTTGCTGACTATCTGCCCGTAGAGACCTCCGCTTACTACGTAAAGCTTATATGCTCCAACACCTTCAACTCCTTCAACTTCGGTGACGCTTGGGAAACCTTTATGTGTCCTGAGATCATGTTCTTCATCGGAAAGAATTATAATAAGGCTGATATAACCACTATGCGTAAGGAGGCCATCATCGACGATCCCTCAAGAGCCGAGGTGCGCGACCTATTCTGGTACGTTCCCACCGAATCGGTAGGACTCTCCGGTAGACCTATGGGCTTCGGATCGGTAGGAGGCGATAACGCTTCATTCCGCGCGGGCTTTGAGAAGGACGATTTCTACGCGGCGATACACTTCGGTGACAACGACGCATACCACGGACACGCGGATATGGGCAACTTTATAGTGGAATGGAAAAAGCAGCGTTTCCTTTGCGATCTCGGTCAGGATAACTACAACGTAAAGGGCAACTATAGATTCGCGTACAGATATCGTGCCGAGGGACATAACGCCATCGTTATTAACCCCGACGATACAATGGATCAAAAGCAGTCCGCCATCTGCCACGTAGATCGCTTCTACGACGGTACGGAGGGTGACGCTTATGCTATCTCCGATATCTCAGAGGCTTACTTCGGCAAGAAGGTTCAGCGCGGTATGAAGATGACCGAGGATAAGAAGTGGGTAGTCGTTCGCGATGAGCTTTCCCTTGATCAAAATGACACCGGCTACTGGTTCGCGCATACCCGTGGCGAGATAACGCTTCTCGACGGAGGCAAGAGCGCGATAATTGAGCAAGGTGGAGAAAAGCTCTTACTAGTAGCTTTAGAGGGTGGCGTGTTCACCGTTATGGAGGCAAAGCACCTTCTCGATAGTAACTACCAAGCAGAACAGTTTGATAATTCAGAATATAAGAAATTAGCTATTAAGTTCGGTAACGTGTCGGCAATTTCCGTGGCTATCGCTCCCATGGTAGACGGAAAGGCGCCCGATTCACTTCCCAACAACAAGCCCCTGTGCGAATGGTAAGCAGGGATAGAAAGAGACTGTAATGAGAATACTTTGTATAGGTGACGTAACAAGCCCACGAGGAGTTGAGCATCTCAGACTCAACCTGTGGAGCATAAGGAAAGAGAAAAGAATAGATTTTTGTATCGTTAATGCAGAAAACGCATCGGTCATAACCGGAGTGTCACCTGCCGATGCGGAAACGCTTTTCTCCTCCGGCGCAGACTGTCTGACAGGCGGCAACCACACCCTACGCAACAAGGCGACGTACACCTACCTCGATGACACGGAGGCTATACTCCGCCCTATCAACTTTGGCGATGCGGCGCCGGGTCACGGCTATGCTATACTCGATTGCAACGGATACAAAATAATGGTTATCAACGCTATGGGAAACATCAATATTGAGCCTACGCTTGACAACCCCTACTCATACATTGACCGTGCGCTTGAAAGAGAAAAGGGCAGATATGATTTTGCCGTAATGGACGTGCATGCGGAGGCTACTGGAGAAAAGGGCGCTCTCGGATATGCGTACGACGGTAAGATAAGCGTGATATTCGGCACTCATACCCACGTACCTACCTGCGACGAAACAATATTGCCCGGTGGCACAGGCTTTATCAGTGACGTCGGTATGTGCGGAGAAAGCGGCGGTGTGCTTGGAATGGAGCCCTCGCTCGTTGTAAAGCAGTTGAGGAGCCGTATGCCTATAAGATTTGAGCCTGCCAAAGGCGCGCCTAAGGCAACAGGCGCAATCTTTGACGTAAACACGTCAAGCGGCAAAGTCGTCTCTATAGAAAGAATAGCATTTTAATGTAAATATAGCAACTTAGCTTTACATTTTAATGCATAAAAGGATATATTAATGAAGGATTTTTCAACTCAAGTAATAGTAATAGGCGCAGGACACGCCGGTATTGAGGCGGCACTTGCATCAAGCCGTATGGGTGTTGATACCGTACTGTTTACTACAAATCTTGATGCCGTAGGCAATCTCCCCTGCAACCCCTCAATAGGCGGTAGCGCAAAGGGACATCTCGTATTTGAGATAGATGCTCTCGGCGGAGAAATGGGATATGCCGCGGACAAGGCTACCATACAGTCAAGGACACTTAATCTCGGAAAGGGCGCCGCTGTCCATTCCAAGAGAGTTCAGGCGGACCGTAACGCATACAAGGCTATAATGAAATCCACGATCGAAAAGCAGGAGAATCTGCGTCTTGTACAAAGTGAGATCGTTGATATTTTGACCTCAGAGAGAGAAAACGGCAGCCTTAAGGTCGAGGGTGCTGTAACACATCTTGGCGAGATATGGAGATGCGAGCGCATAGTAATAGCGGCGGGCACCTTCCTTGAAAGTCAGATCTTTGTCGGCGATAAGGTCTATTCCGCGGGTCCTGACGGCATGATGCCGGCTAAGGGGCTTTCGGATTCCTTAAGACGTCTTGGTATAAAGCTTCAGCGCTTTAAGACCGGCACGCCGGCGCGAGTGCATAGAAGATCTATAGATCTCTCGATCCTTGAGGAGCAATGCGGAGAGGATATGCCTACTCCATACTCTGCCCTTACCCCTGACGTTAATACAAACGAGGTAAACAAGGTATCCTGTCACGTTGTTTACACTAATAAAACCACACACGGTATCATACTTAGCAATCTCGACAGATGCGCTATGTACTCCGGCAACATAGTAGGAACCGGACCGAGATACTGTCCGTCTATAGAGACCAAGCTCTTAAGATTTGCCGACAAGGAAAGACATCAGCTCTTTGTAGAGCCATGTGGACTTGACACGGATGAGATGTATATTCAAGGCTTTTCTACCTCTATGCCCACCGATGTTCAGTATGATATGCTCAGATCTCTACCCGGCTTTGAGAAGGCTGAGATAATGCGATATGCTTACGCCATAGAGTACGACTCTGCCGAGCCTACTCAAATGCTGCCAACCCTTGAGTTCAAGAAAATCGAGGGGTTGTACGGTGCAGGACAGTTTAACGGCACCTCAGGATATGAGGAGGCAGCAGCGCAGGGACTTGTAGCAGGTATCAACGCAGCCCTCGCTATTAAGGGCGAGGATCCTATGGTTCTTACGCGCGATTCGTCTTACATAGGTACTCTTATAGACGACCTTGTAACCAAGGGTACAAGTGAGCCGTATAGAATGATGACGTCGCGTAGCGAATATAGATTACTTTTAAGACAGGACAACTCGGATCTCAGACTCACCGATATCGGTAGAAAAGTCGGACTTATAAGCGACGATAGATACGATCGCTTCCTCGAAAAAAAGGCGCTCATTGAAGAGGAGATCAAAAGAGTAGAGAAAACAAACATTCCGCCAAGCTCCGACGTCAACGCCTTTTTAAAGGCGCAGGGCTCGACCGAAATAACGACCGGAATTAAGCTCGCAGAGCTACTTCGCCGTCCCGAGCTTACTTATGAAGCTCTCGCTGAAATAGATAAGGACCGTCCGTCTCTTCCCCGTTCGGTAGCCACCACGGTAGCTATACAGATAAAATACGAGGGATACATCAAAAGAGAACTTGCCGAGGTCGAAAGACAGCGAAAGCTTGAAGAAAAGATACTCCCAAAGGACATTTCCTACAAGGATATACTCGGCTTAAGACTTGAAGCAGCAGAAAAGCTTGATCAGATAAGACCTATGAATATCGGTCAGGCTTCACGTATCAGCGGTGTTAACCCCGCCGATATCAGCGTACTGCTTATATACTTATCATAATTCTATAATTCACAAACAGCGTTCTCTCGGCATATAATGCTTATGGGGGCGCTGTTTTTTCGCATCCCTTTCAATAAAAATGTTTAAGCAGGTAACAAATGAAGATAGTGATCTGGAAATCTCCAAAGTACTTATCAAAGCTTTTAAGCAAAATGTTCGGTGTAAGCTCTAAGACGAACAAGGATTAAAACTCGTATCTTATTTAAAATAATACGCAACACCTTGTAACGTACCGTTTCATTTCGTTTAAAAACATAGCAACAAAAAAGCTGCCTCTTTGTTTGAGACAGCTTTTTGTAAATAATAGTTATTATTTACCCTATTTTCAGTTCTATTATTTTTGTAAGCATCTTTTTGGCATTTTCAAAATATTCAAGATGCTCGTCTGACTTTGCGCCAAGTACGCTCGGACGACGAATGCAGATGAGCGTATCCTCGGGAAGTCCGGAAAGCCCAGGCAGCTTTGCCGCCGCGGTAGAGGAAAGATATATAGCGCTATCGGAATAGTGTTGGATCTCAGAGTGCGCCGCGGTATAATCAGTTATGTCTATAAACAACTCATTGTCTCCAACCTTGCAATACTTCTCATATACCGATATCGAAACAAAGCACAAATAATACTCACTATGCTCAAGCACACTTGATAAAGCCTTCTCGTCACTGGCAAGAAGCGCATCGTTGACGTCATCGTCTACCATATCATCAGCGCTCAGATAGTAATAATTCGTAAAATTAATACTCACCTCGCCGTTCTCGTCAAAGTCCCCGCTAATTCTCTTCAACGACGAAATAACCGTCGCTATTTCGGCTACGTCACCGTCAGACGCAGTCCTACCGATATTTTTGCTTCCGGCATAAAGAATATACGCGTCGTACTCTTCTCTTGAACAAAATTGAAGCGAGCAAACAAGCAAAGCAAAGATCACAATAATAGCCACAACGCTGTGCCACTTATAGTGATACCAAAAATTTTGAAGCTTTTCTTTAAGCGTAGACGGTGTAATCACCTCGCCTACTCCCTCTATATTTCTACTCATTTTCGTCTCCGTTTACATAAAACCTTTTACCTATAGAGTATAACACAAGCGCGATATAAAGTCAACAACGTAAGTGTTAACAAAAAAAGAGCCCCCGATAACTTCTCTTTGCGATATAGCATTGATTTATCGGGGCTCTTTATTTTTTATTAAACCTCAGGCTTCATTGTGGGGAAAAGAAGTACGTCTCTGATAGAAGCGGAGTCGGTAAGAAGCATTACAAGACGGTCTACGCCGAAGCCGAGACCACCTGTGGGGGGCAAACCGTACTCAAGAGCGGTGATGTAATCATAATCAACCTCTGCGCTGGTATTGGGATCTTCCTTTCTCTTAGCCTCAACCTGGCTTTCAAATCTCTTTCTCTGATCGATAGGATCGTTAAGCTCGGAGAATGCGTTACCGTATTCGGTACAGTTAATGAAGTACTCAAATCTCTCAGTGAAGAGAGGATCGCCGGGCTTTCTCTTAGCAAGAGGAGAATTCTCTACGGGATAGTCGTAGATGAAGGTAGGCTGAATAAGCTTATCCTCAACGAATGCGTCGAAGAGCTCTACGAGAACGGTACCGCGGGTAGCGTCCTTAGGTACTTCTACGTGGTGAGCCTTTGCGCACTCGCGAGCAGCCTCATCATCTGCCCACTCGTGATAATCAATACCGGAGTACTTCTTAACAGCCTCAATCATAGTGAGTCTCTCCCACTTGCCGAGATCTATCTCAATACCCTGATATGTGATCTTAGTATCGCCGCAAACCTCCTTAGCAAGCATCTTGTAGAGTTCTTCAACAAGGTCCATCATACCGTAATAATCGGTAAATGCCTGGTAAAGCTCTATAGATGTGAACTCGGGATTATGCTTCTGGTCCATACCCTCGTTTCTGAAGATTCTACCAACCTCGTAAACCTTGTGCATACCACCTACGATGAGTCTCTTAAGATAGAGCTCAGTCTCTATACGGAGGTACATATCAATATCAAGGGTGTTGTGATGTGTCTTGAAGGGTCTTGCGTTAGCGCCGATCTCAAGAGGAAGAAGAATAGGGGTATCAACCTCAAGGAATCCCTTGTCATCAAGATACTGTCTGATGAGCTTAAGAATCTTAGAACGCTTTACAAAGGTGTCCTTTACTTCGGGATTTACGATAAGGTCAACGTATCTTTGTCTGTATCTCTGCTCAAGATTGGTAAGACCGTGGAACTTCTCGGGAAGGGGAAGAAGAGCCTTAGCAAGAAGGGTAAGTGAGGTAACGTGTATAGAAATCTCGCCTGTTCTGGTACGGAAGAGCGTACCCTCAACACCGAGACAGTCACCGATATCCCACTTCTTAAAGGAGGCGTAATCCTCCTCGCCTACGCTGTCTCTTGCAACGTAGAGCTGAACCTTACCCTCGCCATCAAGAAGGTGCGCGAAGGAAGCCTTACCCATAACTCTCTTACCAACCATACGGCCGGCAACTCTTACGGTTATAGTCTCACCCTCTGCAAGAGAGCTTTCGCGCTCCTCAAACTCGCGTATAGCATTGGGCGCTGTATGTGTAACGTCGTATTTAGTTATCTCAAAAGGATTCTTTCCCGCTTCAACGAGATTAGCAAGCTTCTCGCGTCTTATAGCAAGCTCGCTGGTGCTTTGAATCTGATTGTTTTCCATTTTGCATTCCTTTCTTTTGTATTGAAAGTAGTGTTTTAGTAGTAAAGCCGCGTATTATAAATTAGTTATCCTTGGCTCTGGAAACGCTCTTGATCTGAAGGTGCTGTACTCTCGCGCCTTCAACTACAACCTCATCGCCTGCGGTAGCGCCAAGAAGAGCCATACCGATAGGAGAGGAATCGGAGATCTTACCGTTCTCAGGATCGGTCTCGTAGGAGCCAACGATGTGATAGGTGAACTCGCGCTTTCTCTCAACGTTGTAAAGAACTACGATAGAGCCAACGTTTACCTTGCTCTCGTCGATCTGAGACTCGTCGATAACCTTTGCGTTAGCGATCATCTCGCGAAGCTCGTCGATTCTCGCGTGGATAACAGCCTGCTCCTGCTTTGCCGCATCGTACTCACTGTTCTCAGAAAGGTCACCGTAAGCTCTCGCCTTGGATATCTCCTTCTTGTTTTCCTCAACTCTTACGTTGATAAGGTGGTCGAGCTCATCCTGAAGAGCCTTAAAGCCTTGGGGGGTGTAAAACTTCTGTTCCATTTTCTATATCTCCATTATAAATTTATTCTATGCCGCGGCGCCATAATCTATCGAAGTGCCGCTGTTTGTATTTACCATTTCAAGCGCCAAATTCTTCGCCGTATCAAAGGGCGCATCCTTGCCGGCAACCTCCGCTACCTCAACGTCGGGCAAAATTCCAACGCCGTCAAAGTTTACGTCAGATGGCGGGTTGAAGTATCCTATAGTAAAGGTTATGCCGGAATTGTCGTAGAGAGTGTAGCTGTTTTGCGCAACTCCCTTTCCGTAGGTGTTTGATCCTACGATAACGGTATTCATCACACCCTCCTTGCCGTAATCACGCATTGCCGCCGTAAAAAGCTCGCCTGCGGAAGCAGTATTTCCGTCGCATATAACCGCGATGGGAAGGTCGACTGAATGTCCGTCGGTAGTGTAAAATACGTGTTCCGTGTTACGCTCTGAATAGGATCCTATCCTTCTTCCCTCAGCGTCCGGCACGAGATAGTCAATAACCGAAACCACAGAATTAAGAAGTCCTCCGGGGTTTGATCTGACGTCGATAACCAGAGCTACCGCTCCGTTTTGCACACAGTAGTCCACCGCTTCCTTAAACTCATCCACGGTAGTCTGTAAAAATTGATATATTTGTATATTTCCGACCTTATCGTCGTCCATATCGTAAAGAACCGTTCTTTCAGATAAGGTTTTTCTTACTACAGCAAAGGTGATCAGCTCCTCACCACGCTTGACGGTAACGTTTACCACGGTGTCGGGCTCTCCCTTTATCATATTTAGCAGCTCCTCGGTATCTGTATCGAGAACAGTTTTATCCTCAACACCGTAGATCTTATCTCCGCGCTTGATACCCGCCGCCTCAGCTCCGGATTCCTTGTATACCATTTGTATCTCAAGATCCTCCTGACTCATAAGAACGCCTATACCGACAAATTCATCACCGCCGGCAAGTCCGCCTATATACTCATCAAACTCCTTAGCAGTACGGTAATAAGCGTAAGGATCTCCAATAGACGCGAACAAGCATTTGAGAAGCGCATCAGTCACAGCGTCCTTATCCTCAAGATCTACCTCATCGTAAAAATACTCAACGAATAAAAGGCCCATCGACACGGCAAGGTCCTTTTCCTCGGGCAACTCCTTATAGTATACCCCCTCAAGATAAGACTCAATGTTGTTTATCTTATAGGAATTGATATTTCCTATGCCGTATTTTTTAAGGTAAGAGGATATATGAGTATAACCGAGATCCTCACTACCTGCCGCTTCAAGATTTGACGATATCTCATCCTTCGATTCGATATCGTTGCCTATATTTGTAAGATATGCGTAGCCGAAGATGCCTAAGATCAAAATAAGACAGCAAACGATGACGACTCCCCTTATTTTTCTTAAAGGGAAACTGCTGTTCATTGACATATTTTATCTCCTTTGTTTCGACGCGCCTCGATGCGCCGTCAAGAAACGGGGCTGCCGAAAACGACAGCCTCGCGCTAAAATCAGAATTTGGTAGGCTTACCGTTGAGATACTTCTTAACCATAAGAGCAACCTTGAAGGTAACTGCGTGGTCAAACTCACGAAGATCAAGACCTGTTAGCTTTCTGATCTTCTCAAGACGGTAAACGAGTGTGTTTCTATGTACAAAGAGCTTTCTTGATGTTTCGGAAACGTTAAGATTGTTCTCAAAGAAGCTCTGGACTGTCATAAGAGTCTCGCGGTCGAGGGACTCAAGAGAACCCTTCTTAAATACTTCCTGAAGGAATATCTCGCAAAGAGTAGTGGGAAGCTGATAGATAAGTCTGCCGATGCCGAGATTCTCATACGACATAACGGGACGCTCGATATCAAACACCTTTCCAACCTCAAGAGCGATTCTTGCTTCCTTATACGCTCTTGCAAGATCCTTGAGCTTCTCTACAACGGAGGAGATACCGATAACGATCTTTGCCGCGTACTCGGACTGAGCCTGTTGAAGAATGCCCTGAGCCTCGTTTTCAAGCTCCTCGGAACTGTAGCTCTCGGAAACTTCCTTTACTATTACTATGTCCTGCTCGCTGATATTGATAACGTAATCCTTAGTCTTATCGCTTACAAGATTCTGGATGATCTCATAAGGAGCGATCTCGGTCACGCCCTGGAACTTAATAACGATAACCGCGCGGCGCTCGTCATTACCCATATGAAGCTCGTTGGACTTGATGTATATATCATTAGGAAGAATATTGTCGAGAATTATATTCTTGATGAACGAGCCCTTGTCATACTTTTCGTCGTAAAGGCTCTTGATATTTCCAAGAGAAACAGCAAGGATCTGAGATACCTTGTCCGCCTCCTTATCCTCACCCTCAACGAAAACTATACAGTCGTTCTTGTTTGCGGAATTAACGAGTCTGTAGGTGTAGCCCTGAGAAACAACGAACTCACGGGAGAAGGAAAGCTCCTCCTTGATGCGCTGTCTGGACTCGCCGATCTTACCAAGCTCACTGCAAGCTACGATAATACCGTTCTCGTCAATAGCGCCGATCGTTCGTCCTACAATATCCTTCATCTGATGAATTACCGTTTGGAACAAGCGGTTTGACATAAATAAAAAACCTATCCTTTCATTCTTTGGCGGAAAAGCTGTTGACTCTAAAAGCGTAAATCCGCATTTTTCAAAGCACAATCCCAATCGAAAGCCATGCCTCATAAAATGTCGCAAGGTCGATTTGTCTATACTGTACTATATTTTACAGTATTTTTGGACAAATTTCAATAGTTTTTTAAAAAAATATTACGAAATACACAAAAAAGTCACAAAATACTTGTGTAAATTAACATTAGTCTTGTTAAAGTACCGTTTTATATCCAAAATTTCGACTTTTTTAGTCCATTTTCACACACAAAGCGTTTTTTCTTTCTTTCATCCCGCTTTAGCCAAGCTCAACGATACGAAAACTATAACGTTTTTTATAACAAATGAATAAACTGTCAGAAAAAGAAAAAAGAGGTAGAGTGTATGTTAGTAATCAAACAGTACTTAAGAGAACGCGCCGTCGCTTACGCTAAAAAATATGCCTTCGGGCAAAATCCGATATTCGGTAATTTCAGAGGCATTGGAGGAAATTGTACAAACTTTGTGTCGCAAAGCATTTACGCAGGCTCATGCGTAATGAATTATACCCCGACCTTCGGATGGTACTACGTGTCGCTTGACGACCGCTCTCCCTCCTGGACCGGGGTACAGTTCTTTTATGATTTTATGATAGAAAACGCGTCCGTAGGCCCTTTTGCCAAGAACGCCTCGCTCGACGAGCTTGAGATCGGAGACGTCATACAGCTTGGTAATAACAAGGACGGATTCTATCATACGCTTCTTATCGTAGGCTTTGAGGGCGAGGATCCTCTCGTTGCCGCACAGACGGACGATGCTTTTTTGCGCCCATTATCAACCTATAGCTATGATTTTGCAAGGTATATAAAAATACTTGGCGTGCGCGTTGATATAGATATCAATGACGATTGCTTTGACAGCGTTATCAATGGCATATCTATAATACCTTCCGCATCAAAACCGATATCAAATTAATTTTATCCTTATTTTTGACAACCAAAATTTACTTTTACTCTATTTCCGTAACGTCTGCAAATCCTTTTATAGCTTCGATCGCTACCTTATAATACAACATATCCTTGTAGTATTCCTCGCCGTTTTTATCTATCATATTTTTCTTATACTTTTCCCTTTCGGCAAGGTATTCCTCTTCAGACTCGTATTCATCAGGAATTATATTATTTGATTCAAGCGCTTCAAGAAGATACTCATCAAACAAAGTCCTATACTCCTCTTCGGTAGGCTTTAACCCTTCGAGATTCATTATGTGATACAGGGCGAGTTGACTCTTTACCTGCTCCTTTGCTACGGACATAACGTATCCTTCCCAATCAGAACCAACCTCAAGACCCATGTAAAGACACATGAACTTGTCTCTTTCATATCGGTGTTTATAATAGTAATTGTAGTATGCGTCAAGCTGGCCTACAAGCGTGTCATATTCATTCTTGAGCTGCTTTTCAGGATACTTTTTCACAACGGCGCCGGATAACACAGAGCTCCAAAAGGCATCAAGAATCAAGCTTTCAAGGTCAAACCCCTGCTCCTTCATCATACTGTCTTTAACGTATGCCTTGTATTTAGCCACGATATCCTCGCCCTCATACTCGGAAAGAGTCTTAGCCTTAACTCCGAGTGTCTCGGTAATGAACGCTTCATTAAGCTCAGGCGCGTTATATTCTACGAGCTTTTCAACAGTCACGATAAAGTACGCGGTCTTGCCGGCAAGCTCTGCCGACTGATATTTCTCGGGAAAGAAGGTTTCTACAACTATAGGATCCTTTTCGGTGAAATCGTTTGGATTTTTGCCTATAAGGTTATATTCAAAGCCGGTGATAAAATTACCCGATCCTATCTCGAGAGCATGTGGAGTCTCGGAAGTGGTGTTATCTCCACCCTTGAAGAAGTACTTTTCATCACCATTCATATAATAGCCCTTGTAGTAAATATGAACCACGTCGCCTACCGAGATGACGCCGTCTCCCTCCACCTCGGTCTTATCCTTATGTTTGCAAAGCGTTTGGATTATATTATTTTCAACGTCGAGCGTCGTGACCTTGTTTTTATCGTACTCTACCTTAAAGCCCTTATAGTACTTTTCCTCAATCTCGATATATTCCGACAGATCGTCGTTGAAGTAATCTACACCGGGAAGCTCTGCGGTCTCATCTCCGCCTCCGGGCTTTATTTCTATGTCGCTATCACTATTCTTTTTACACACCGTCATGCCAACAAGACATACGACGATAATAAAGAGCAAAATTCTTTTCATAAAAACTCCGTTTAGTTAAAAGAATAGAAAAAATATTGATATAACACAAATCACTATCAATATGCAAACTAATCTTTTCATTTACATTCCTTAAAATTATTCGCCGACTCTCAATTAAGAAAGTCGGCGAATTGATATTTGGATTAAATTACAGCTTCATACAAACGTCCCAAGCCTGCCAAATAACAGTTCTCAGGTTGCCTACCTTACTTGCGTCGCCGATAACGTGTACGTGACGGGACTTCTTAGTAAGAGGAGCGGGTCTGTATCCGGTGGACATAATAACGCTGTCCGCAGGAATATCGATAAGCTCGCCTTCCTTAGTTCTTACGGTTACGCCATCTGCGCGAACCTCGCTGAGCGAAGTCTCAAGATGTACCGGAACCTTGTTAGCCTTAAAGAAGTCACGAAGGAAGCTTGTGTTAGCAAGACAAATACCCTTGGTGGTGATGAGGTCATCCTGCATCTCAACCACAACAGGCTTTTTGCCCTGGAGATAAAGCTCGTATGCAATCTCACATCCGGTAAGTCCGCCACCTACGATAACAACGTTTTCACCAACAGTCTTTTTACCGAGAAGGAAGTCGCACGCCTCGATGCCGTATTCCTTAACGCCCTTAACAGGAATAACGTTAGGAGTAGAGCCGGTAGCAACGATAACCTCATCTGCGCCGAGAGAAGCTATATCCTTAACCTCTGTGTTAAGCTTAACCTCAACAGGCTGCTTACTAAGCTCACGGATATACCACGCGATAAGATCTCTATCCTTTTCCTTAAAGGAAGGAGCAGCAGCAGCGATGAATACGCCGCCAAGCTTGTCGCTCTTCTCGTAAAGAGTAACCTTATGTCCGCGCTTTGCAAGGAGGATAGCCGCCTCCATACCGCCGATACCGCCTCCGATAACAGCTATATTCTTCTGCTTCTTAGCGGGCTGAACGTTATATTTCTTGGACTGCATGGTCTCGGGATTGAGAGCGCAACGAGCAAGTCCCATAGTGTCGGTAAGATCCTGTGTATTGTAATGTCCCTTAGTAGAGGAGAAGTTAAAGCAACCGGAGTGACAGCAGATGCAGGGCTTGATATCCTCAAGTCTTTCCTCTATAAGCTTGGTGATCCACTCAGGGTCAACAAGGAACTGACGCGCAACGCCGATAGCGTCTATTTTGCCCTCGGCAACAGCCTTAGCTCCAACCTCGGGATCCATACGTCCTGCGCAAACCACAGGGATATCAACAAACTTCTTGATATGCGCTACGTCCTCAAGGTTACAGTTCTCAGGCATATACATCGGGGGATGAGCCCAGTACCAAGAGTCATAGGTACCGTTGTCCGCGTTGAGCATATCGTAGCCGGCATCCTGAAGATACTTAGCCGCTCTCTCGGATTCCTCCATATTACGTCCTACCTCAACGTAGTCCTCGCCGGGAACCGCGCCCTCAGCAAAGCCCTTGTGCTTAGACTCAACGGAGTAACGAAGCGATACGGGATAATCCTTTCCACACGCTTCCTTGATAGCCTTTACTATCTCTGCGGCAAAACGATATCTGTTCTCGAAGGATCCGCCGTACTCATCGGTACGCTTGTTGTAGAACTCTATTGCGAACTGGTCAAGAAGATAGCCCTCGTGTACCGCGTGTACTTCTACGCCGTCAACACCTGCGTCACGGCAAAGCTTTGCAGTCTTTGCAAATGCCTCGATGATCTCGCGGATATGATGCTTAGACATCTCAGGGCAGATGATATCAGGCGCCCAACGAGCAGGCTGCTCAGAGGGAGACATAAGCTCGTGATTAGTATCGATAATAGGCTTTGCGATAGTACGAAGAACCTTGTTCTTATGGATCTTACCTACAAGGTCGGTAATAGCCCAAGAACGTCCCATACCCGCGGTAAGCTGGATAAAGAGCTTTGCGCCGGTCTTATGGATCTCGTCCATAAATACCTTAAGCTCCTTAAACATCTTCTCGTTCTGCCAAAGCCACTTACCCCAGAAGGTATCGCGCAGGGGCGCGATACCGGGGATAATAAGACCTACGTTGTTGTTTGCTCTTTCAAGGAAGAGCTTTGCAGCCTCCTTGTCAAATCCGCATCCGGTAAGCTCGAACCAGCCGAAAAGGGAGGTTCCGCCCATAGGACACATTACTATTCTGTTTTTAATCTCTACATTACCTATTTTCCAAGGGGTAAAGAGAGCCTCGTGCTTAGAATTCATTTATTTTTTCTCCTTAGATTCGGACTATTAAACTCCGAATATCTTCTTAACTATAATAGCTATAATAAGAGTGATGCCGCAATTAGCTCTTACTGAGCCTACCGCGTGACCGGAAACTGCGAGAGTCTCGTTTACAGCGTTTGCGTAATTCATATAAGCGTCGTACGCAGCGGTATATTCAGCCATAGCCTCAGCTACGCCCTCGTAAGAGAGGTTAGCGTTCTTTGCGTTAGCATAGCACTCTACGAGAGCCGCGTATTTTGCGTCCTCATCCTCGGATGCGTTGTAAATAGCAACTGCCTCGATGAACTTAATGGACGCTCTTTCGATTTCAGCAAGCTTTATAGCAAACTCGTCGAAGATAACGATAGCCTTATCGGTACCCTCTACACTTGCGTCAATATTGAAGTAAAGAAGAGCAGCTTCCTCGAAGAATGCCTTCTGATCCTCATACTTTTCAGCAGTACGCATTTTTTCAACAAAGTTGTTGAAGTATACGGAGTTCTGAATGAGAAGAAGACCGTAATCCTCCTCACGGAGAGTAAGCTCAAACTTACAGGTCTCAAAGTCGTTGATGAGGCTTACTATTCTTTCATCGGTGTAGTCTATCTCGTTGGTATCAAGATATCTCTGGATAGCAGCGGTCATACCCATCTTCTCAATGTAAGAGGTGGTGTTGCGAATATTATCAAGAACGCCCTTGATATACGCAACGTGATCATCCTGCTCAAGCTCGTAGAAGAATAAGTATACCTCGTTGAAGAATCTGATAGCGTTGTCAATACCTGAGTATGTAGTATCATAAAGAGGATTGCCCTCGGAATCGGTACCCAAAGCAAGAGGCTTAACTATACCGATATAAGTGTTAATGATATCTGCGTTATCAAGCCATTTCTGCTCTGTATCGTATATTCTGATGTAATCGATACAGGTAACGATCGCCTCTGCGTTCTTTGTCTTGTTGAGCGCGTCTATGCTCTTGTAAGCGTTAAGATAGACGTTATAAGCGTCAATGAGATCCTTGAATTCCGCGCGGCTTTCATGATTTTCATCAGCGATCATATCATTAATGAAGCCAACGTCGATTCCACCGTCGTTAATAAGCTTCTTAGCGTTGTTGTAATATCTCTCCATCGCTGTAAGAGTGGTAGCGGTCTGGAGTCTGGACATGTACTTAATGAAGGTATTTACGTTCTTATCCTGCGCGGTCTGAAGGATGATATCGGTAAGCAAATCGTTATACTCGGTGTAGTCGATAATGCCGTTACCGTTTATGCCACCCTCTTCCTCAGCCTTAGGATAAGTATCTCCGAGGTTGTCGATGAAGGTGCCGTTCTTAGTTACGAACTTCTGGATAAGCTCTATCTTACCGTCTCTTTCTCCTACGGTGCTCGGGCTACGCTTTACAGCAGCAAGTTCCTCTACAAGTCTGATAAACTCATCGAGGTTATCGCTCTTAAGCTCAGCAGTGATCTTTTCGAGGTCAAATTCCTCCATATAGAATTTAACCGCGTTTGCGTATTCCTCATTCTCTGTAGCAAGACCCTTAAGCTCATAGCCCTCATCGGTCTTGGTGCAGTAGTTGGAGAGAAGATCGGTAGCAAGCTTGTGAGCCTCATTCTTACCGAAGATATCTCCGTTATCAGCGCGCATATAATCTATAGCGTAAAGGAACTTTTCGTCATCTGTCATATTCTGGATCTTATTCTGGACTCTGTAGGAGTTACCGGGATAGATCTTAATGTTATCGTAAGAAACCTCACCGGATGTAGAGGCCTTACCGGAAATTCTGAAGGTTACTTCCTTGTGGTCGTAGGTAAGCTTGCCATCAAGCACCTTAGCAGTGTACTTAGCAATAAACTGACCTTCAACGTAGAGGCTGTAGGTGAAATCGTCACCGGGATCAAATACGATAGTTATGTGGAGCCACTCGCCTCTTACGATAGCATTTTCAAGAATAACGGTCTTTTCATCCTCGGGATTACAAATATCTCCGTTACCGTTCATGAAGAAGTAGGATACAGGGAACTTTCTACCCTCGGGAAGCGTAACTCCACCGGGCTCGATCATAGTACCGCCTGTGGGGAATTCACCAAAGGTGGTAATGTCGAACTCAAATACAAGTCCGTCGTCCGCGCTGAAGTCGGTATCAAGATCTTTAAGGTTAGCCTGGATATAGCTTGCGTAAGAATTATCGGTATAACGGTGAGTATAGTAAGTGTTACCGTTTTCTTCCTGTTCTATAAGAGCTTGGTTCTTAGCACCGCTGAGAACTACCTGCCAGCTGACAGTTTTGTTAACCTCAATGCTGGAGTCATAAACCTTAGGATTAATGCCCTCCCAACCATTCTCATAATATACGGGAAGATCGTAGTTTGTATAGAGGTTCTCGCCGTCGAGCATAGCGTACTTCGCCTTGGATGCCGCCTCATGCTTCTCTGCGTATTCGTCAAACTTAGCCTTATTCTCAACAAAAACAGACTCTTTTTCAACATCACGACCAAGAGGTTCGCACTCATTGAAGAGTTTATTTACCTTATTGAGAGCGATCTTGGTAAGCGCGGTATTGGTATCGGTTACCTCGCCGGTCTCGGGATCGAGAGTTTCGGCGTTCTTAAACGTCTCCTCAAGATTAGCGATATAGAGCGTTGAGATCTCATTCAAAAGATCGGTATAATCAGCCTTTGCCGCCGCCTGACCTGCAAGGCTGCTGTTATACTCAAACAATCCGAAGAGAGTGCTGACCTTAGCCAAACGCTCGTTTGCGGATATAAGAGCATCATCGGTGAAGACTCCGCCGTTCGCTTCCTTATCAGCCTTTACAAGAGCGATAAGGTTGTTATAACAGGTGATAGCTTCAACCTTAGCTTCCTTAAGAGTCTTGGAATAACCGGACTCCGAAGGATCCATTTCTCTGGTGTTGAGATATTCAGCTATAGCAAGTATAGCGTCATACTTATCATCAACATCATCTGCGTTCTGTGCGTCAACAACGAGAGCCTTAAGCTCCTCTACATTGCCTACAAGCACTTCATCTTCTGCAAACGCGGCAAAAACAAAGCCTGCGGTAAGAAGCGCGAGTACACACACAACCGTAAGCACTTTTTTGAAAATTCTCATAATTTTCTCCTTTAACGCTTGTATTTTTTTACGAGACGATTATATCATATATATAAATATATTTTCAAGGCTTAAAAAAATATTTGGATATTTTGGATATAAAGTTCTACTTTTTTAACAAAAGAATATTTTGTTGAAAAGTTAGTATGTAAGACGCCATCTTGGTTTGTAATTGCATGTGTTAGCGTTAAGTTCTTTACTAAAAAGTTAAATTCAAACGCATACAAACAAGGAGATATGTCTGATTGTTTTGCCTTTAAAAAAGCACTTTGTTTTTTCGCAACGTTTTACGTCAGCTCGATTTTCTTTTAAGTTTTAATGTGTATTAGCAAACTATAGTTGACATTTTAACAGTATCAAAGACAAAAAAACAGGATATACACCAAAATATGCATCAGTGTGATATCCTGTTTTTTCTTATTGTTTTAGGTAAAGTGGGAGGTTAATGTTGGATAAAGGTAACAAGCTCACCAAGGTGAGAGTCGTTAGAATACGATACTGCCTTAAGTGACTCGCCGTCAAACTCTAAAACCGAATACGAGGCATTTGTCGGGAAGGGATAGGCATCCGCCCACTGAGAAGGTTGATATCCGCAAATACATCCCCACAACGCTCTGATAGCCGCGGCGTGTGAAGCAACAAGAAGTGTGCTGCCGGGATTTTCTCTCGCTACATTTAAAAGACCTTCTCTCATCCTGTTTGCCATATCAACAACACTCTCGCCTCTTGGAGCCGTGAAGGTGCCAAAGTTTTGTCTCCAGCCTATCATAAACTCCTCGGGATGTTCTTCCTTAAGCATAAGCACGGATGCATTTTCCCAATCACCAAAATAAAGCTCACGGAAAGCATCGCTGGTATTAACGGTAAGTCCTCGCATTTTAGCATGAGGCTCCGCTGTATGAACAGCTCGGATTAGATCACTCGAATATATGGCGTCAAATTTTATCTCAGCCAAAGCCTCTGCAGTTTTTATCGCCTGCTTTTGACCAAGCTCGGTAAGATCAAGATTTGTATGACCGAGGCAGATACGTTTCAGATTTCCGACGCTCTCACCGTGACGTATCAAATATATAGTAGTTTTTTCTCTTTTCTCTTCCATAAGATTTATTTTCTCAATATTCATTGTAATTCCTTATAAGTTATATTTTTGATATATTATGAGTTTGTATTTTTAGTTTTTTTATGGATATATATTCATTTTTTTACTATCCATTTTTTTGTAATCAGTAATCTATAAAAGCCTAAAACCCCAACACAACTCATTAGACATTCACTTGTATTTATTGCAAAGTAAATAAAAATACCCATTATTTTCTCGTTAAAAGAACATTCGCCATTCCTTTACTATATTATACTATAAAATTAAACTTTTTTCAATAGATATAACAAAAGCATTTTAAACGCACTTCAAAAAGACACTTTTGAAGTGTTTTTATTCCGTTTTTTATGAATATTTATTTTTCGTATTTTTTACTAATTTATAGTAGAATTATTTGCAAAAATACGCAAAAAATCAATATTTTGAATCGATAAAATATCACCATTCGTTTATTTTACTCTGCATATATGCATATATTCAAAAAAACACGCATAAATAGCCCGAGATAAAAACATTCTTACCATTTTTTACCATTTTTACAACAAATCCTTATGTTTTTACTGTTTTTTCTCAAAAAACTCTTATTCGCCAGCCATCCCTTTCACCAATCATAGTATACAAATAGAACAGCATATCAATAAACAACACATCAGAAACTTGTTTGTGAGTGCTTCTTTTTTTTGCAAAAATATAACTTTTTTTATCAAAAACCTCTTATTTTACGCATTTTACCGTAGTTTTTTAGGGAATTCATGCGTTTTTCTTTTGATTTACCATTTTTTATCCCCTACACGTATCAAAAACTATGTTATACCGGTACATTCTTATAATAAAAAAACAAAGACATAGTATACAAGCGGTACAGTTATTCTTTTCCCTGGAACAGTAATTTTCTCTAAAAATCTCTTAAAAACTACTTTAAAAGCATCATTTCAGAGAAAAAATAACCGTTTTTGCCATATATACTACTCTTTTTTAGCTTATAAACAGTGTTTTGTATTACAAATATTATTGTTTCACGTGAAACATTACATATATCATATATCCTATAACCATGTGTTTTTAGTAATTAGCATTAAATACAAATTGTTTCACGTGAAACAAAGCATCAGATATGTGGTTTTTATCTTATTTTCATCCAATAAGCAAAAAAATAAGTATATTTATAGGAAAATAAAGCAAATCTGCTGTATTTTCTCCGACTCGAATATTTTTATAACATTTTATGCACTTTTTAACACAATATATTGACATTTTCTTATATTATATGGTATAATTATAGTGTTAAAATGTTTGAAATGTACTATTTTTGAGCATTTTTTAGGATTTTAAAAAAATGGAGATCAACAATGGCAAAGATCGTTTCTTTTTCCAATCAGAAGGGTGGAGTAGGTAAAACTACGTCTTGTGTCAATATTGCAGCGCAAATAGCTAACAAAGGCAAAAAAGTCCTTATGATTGATATGGATCCGCAAGGAAATGCAACAAGCGGACTTGGATTACCAAAATCTAAGATAAAAAACACTATTTATGACGTAATTATCGGTCGAGTTGATATAAAAGAGGCTATTATCAAGACTTCGTTCAAGAATTTATCAGTAGTTCCCGCTACAATAGATCTCGCCGGAGCAGAGCTTGAATTATATGATCTTGAAGAAATGCCTGTAAATTTCACTCAGATAGCCTTCGATTCAATTAAAGATGATTTTGATTATATTTTTATAGACTGTCCTCCTTCGCTTGGTATGTTAACCGTAAAAGCATTATCGGTATCTGATGGAGTAGTTATCCCTATGCAATGTGAGTTCTATTCACTTGAGGGCATGTCACAGCTTCTTAATACCGTAAAAAAGATACGTCAACTCTATAATCCAAACCTTCAAATTGTAGGTATTCTTCTTACAATGTACAATGGTAGACTCACTTTAACCGGTCAAGTTGTCGCAGAATTGAGAAAATATTATGCAGATTTACTCTTTAAGGTACCAATTTCACGCACAGTACGTCTTTCTGAGGCTCCAAGCTACGGTGAACCTATTTGTTATCACGATCCTTATTGCAAAGGCTCTTTAGAGTACGCAGCTGTAGCAAAAGAACTTCAAATGCGTATCTGATAAATATTCTGCTTAATTGTTTATATCATTATTTAAGTTCAGATAAAAATTACGAATATCGTTTAATATTAATTTGTTTCACGTGAAACATTATGATTCAGTTTCACAAGGCTTATTATAGTGATATACATACGCGATATCACTCGCAATTTCGTCTATAACAGTAAAAATTAATGTTTTCAACATTCCGGATGTTAAAATAGTTGAAAACACCCTGTAAATAATAAAAATTACTAAAGATAATATACATTTGTTCATTATCTTTATATGAAAGGATATAAAAATGGCTAAAAGAAGTAGCGGACTCGGCAGAGGACTTGACGCAATTTTCCTTGAAAATACATTAACAGAAAACACTCAGAGCAAAGAAAACACTATCAGTACGTTAAAAATTTCTCTTGTGGATCCTAAGAGCGATCAGCCGAGAAAATATTTTGATAAAGAAGCCCTTGAGGAGCTTTCAACCTCTATTAGTGAAAATGGGCTTTTACAGCCTATTCTTGTAAGAGAATACGGTGAGGGTAGATACCAGATTATCGCAGGTGAAAGAAGATTCAGAGCATGTAAGCTTGCCGGACTTACCGAGATCCCGGCTATCGTGCTTGACCGTGATGACAAGGCTGCGGCGCAGATCGCGCTTATAGAAAATATTCAAAGAGAGGATCTTAACCCTCTTGAAGAAGCTCTCGCTTACAAGTCTTTAAAAGAAGAATACGATATGACACAAGAGGAGCTTTCCGAGAGAATTGGCAAATCCCGTAGCGCTATCGCTAACTCTATCAGACTTCTCGATCTCCCTGAGTCAATTCTCACTATGGTTGCCTCAAGAGAGCTTAGCGCAGGTCACGCGCGTACGCTTCTCGGCGTAAAGGACCGTGAGGATATGATACTACTTGCGCAGATTGCCGCAGAACAGGATCTTTCCGTAAGACAGCTCGAGGAGCAGGTAAAGAGGATTAATAAGAAAAAAAAGCCCACTATAGAGGAAGCGATCGAAGAGGATGCTCCTTTCGTAGACTATTTCCGCGAGATGGAGCTTCGTATACAGCGTCAGCTCGGCAGAAAGGTAAAGATCGAGGATAAAGGCAAGAAAAAAACTCTCACACTTTACTACGAGGATAACGAGGATCTCGACGAGCTTCTCAAGGCTATTTGCGGCAACGATTTTCTTGAAGAATTTTAATTTTACACCTTAAAAATCAAATAAAAGACTGAAAAACAAGCGTTTTAGATTATTTTCTTTTAGAAATATCTATTGCGCTTGTTTTTTTATTATTTCGTCTTTGAGTCGTAAAGAATATTAATTACCGTTATTTTCCACAAATACTTTATACACCTCAAAAGTAAACCTTTTACTTGACACGTATAATTCAATATGATAAAATTAAAGCATAAATATATAATATATTTTGGAGTCGCGTATGAAAGTAGTAAATATTATGAACTTTGCGCGTTCGTATGAACCTCGCAACCTTGACGTTGAAAAAAAGCTTATTGATACCACAAGACAACAGCTCGATCTTGTAAACGAGCTTGGAGTTGAAGCTACGTTTCTTCTTCAATATGACGTAATATGTAACGATAAATTCGTTAATATCATAAAAGAGAGAGCGGGGAATAACATTGAGCTTGGCTTTTGGTACGAGGTTGTAGAGCCATTGACTACTGCGTGCGGTATGAAATACGAGAGTGAGCGAGGCTGGAAGTGGGATTGGTTTGTAAAACCCGGATTCAGTATGTCCTACAGTATTTCCGACCGTGAATTGTTGATCAATGAGGCTATGCGTAAATTCAGAGAGGTATTCGGATATTATCCACGCACAGTAGGCTCTTGGGCTATAGATACTCACACAGTCAACTACCTAAATGATAATTACGATATAGACGCTATTTGCTTCTGCAGAGACCAGATCAACACCGATGCCTATACCTTTGTAGGCGGTTACTTTAACCAAGCGTATTATCCCTCGCGCAACAATATGTTTACTCCGGCGCAAACCGATAATTTACAGGTAAATACACCCGTTTTCAGATTGCTCGGTTCAGATCCTATTCACAACTACGACTACGGTAAGTATAAAGGTGAAAACACCGGTAGAGGCCCATACACAATGGAGCTTGTCTATAAAGAGACGAGCGGCGGTAACCCAAGGATAGTTGATTGGTATTTAAAGAACTATTTTAAAAACGAGGATCTCGGCTTCTCATATATGCAAATAGGCCAGGAAAACAGCTTTGCGATGTTTGATATCATTACTCCCCTTCGTATGCAAATAGAGAAGGTAAAAAAGCTTGGTGACGTAAAAATAGAGAAGATGTGTGATACAGGACGCGCATTCAAGGAGAAATTTAAATCTACGCCGACAACCTCGGTATGCGCTCTTGATAACTGGGACACGCGCGACTGTCAATCGGTTTGGTACGACTCCAAAAACTATACCGCAAATATAATGAGAGTTGATGATAAAATATTTATACGCGCTCTATATTTATTTGACGAAAGAATATCCGATTATTATAACGATAAAAAATGCGAGACCTTCGATGCGGTATATGAAAACCTTCCAATAGTGGATACCGCATATCAAAAGGGTGATACTGACGGTGGTTACGGTATTTTGCTTGACTGTAATGCGCACACCTTTGACGTCGTAAAAAGCGATGATGGCGAGTTAACAGTTTATTGGGATGATAAATCATTAATATTCAAAGAGGATAGGATTTTAATAAATAATTGTAAACTATCTTTTACATATTCCATGAGTAATACTAAAATATCCACAACCACCAATTCTATCAATTACGAATATAAGGGTACAAAATATTCACTTGATATCCTCGGCGCGACAGTAGAACAAGTTGACAAAACAATAACCTTAAGCGGTGAAAAAATAACTCTTATTCCTAAAAGAAAGTAAGGAGAAATAAATGTCTGTAAAAAACAAGTTTAACTATCTCGGGATAGCTGAGGCAAAATATTCCGGCGCGGTTCACGACTACGTGCTTATAACCGAGCGTCATCAGCTTCTCGATAAAAAAACGTGGGACAAATTTGTCGAGGTATTTACCGAAGATTCGGACGACCACGATATAGGTTGGAGATGCGAATACTGGGGTAAAATGATGCGAGGTGCTTGTCTCACTTATAGATATCACGGTGACGATGAGCTTTACTCAATGCTTGAATATGCGGTACGCGAGCTTCTCAAGGTTCAAAGAGATGACGGTAGATTTTCTACCTATTCCGAGAAGATGCAGTTCAACGGCTGGGATCTTTGGGGTAGAAAATACGTACTTACCGGTATGATGCACTTTATGGATATCTGCAAGGATGAGACTCTCAAAGAGCAGATCCTTAAGGCTATCTGTCGCCATGCGGATTACATAGTGGAGAAGATTGGCAATAAAGAAGGACAAAAGAGCATACTTGAGACGTCGAGCCATTGGCTTTGTCTCAACTCTTGCACAATTCTTGAGCCCTTCGTTGAACTTTACAAGAGAACGAAAAAGCAGTCTTATCTCGATTTTGCGGAATATATCATAGGACTTGGCGGATGTGCCGGCGGTAATCTTATAGATCTCGCTATCCTTGACGATATCGCCCCTTATGAGTATCCTGTAAACAAGGCATACGAGATGATGTCGTTCTTTGAAGGACTTCTTGCTTACTACGAGCTTACCGGTGAAGAAAAATATCTTGACGCCGTTACTAAATTTGTAGAGAAGATCAACGAGACCGACGTTACCATCATCGGTTGCTCAGGCTGCACTCATGAGCTTTTTGATAATTCCATCATCAAACAGACCGAGTATAACGACGTGCAAATGCAGGAGACCTGTGTCACGGTTACCTGGATGAGAGTACTTGCAAGACTACATTTGCTCACTGGTAAGGTAGAGTACATTGACCGTATTGAAAAATCCGCATTCAACGCGCTTTACGGTAGCATTAATACAAAGAATGAAAAGGGCTTCTCTATCGAGGACGGCGAGTTCCTTGATCCTGTTATTTTTGATAGCTACAGCCCCCTTTACAATAACCGTCGCGGCTTTGTTACCGGTGGCTTCAAGAGATTCCGTACAGGTGGATTCTATGGCTGTTGCGCTTGTATAGGATCTGCCGGTACAGGCATTTTCCCTCTTCTCGGCGTACTGAAGAGTGAGTCCGGAATAGTTATAAACGAGGCGTTTGAGGGTGTGGTAAATACTACCACTCCGAGTGGAAAGACTCTTACGTTAAATGCAGTTACCGACTATCCCGTGTCGGATAAATACGCCCTCGCACTCTTCCTTGAGGATGACGAGAAGTTTGAGCTTCTTGTAAGAATCCCCGATTGGTGCGATGAGGCTACAATCACCGTGGGTGACGAGATAAAGAAGGTTTACCCGGGATACGTGTCGATAAATCGCACCTGGTCTGACGGTGATACTGTATCTATCGAATTCCCATTGTATTTAAAATCTCATCATCTTAACGGTAAAACAGCTTATACTTACGGACCTCTCGTTCTCGCGCGTGACGAGATGAAGGAAGGTAAGAAAACCGACTCTGAATTTATCCCCACGGCGCATAACGCGTACAAAATCATCCCCGCCAACGAGGGTGAGCTTTTGCGTATCCTTCTTGAATGCGAGGGTGAAGACGTGCTACTTACCGACTACGCGTCATGCGGCAAGTATTGGACTAATAAAAACGCAAAGGTTTCTGTTTGGCTTAATGCAAAATAAAATATAAGAAAGGACAATTATTATGAAAAAGAACGTATTAAGAATGATCAGTATTGTAATGATACTCGTTATGGTAGTATTTACCTTTGCTTCTTGCCAAAGCGTAGACGTTTCAAACGAGGCTTATGAGGACTCAAACGACACAGTACACGACACCTGTTCTCATATCTGTCACAGCGACAATCCTGTCCTTCAGTTTGTTTGGAGTATAATAAAATCTCTTAGCAAGGCTACCGGATTTGAAAAATACTGCATCTGCCATAGAGCTCATTATTAAATTTTGATTAAAAAAAACTGAGTCTTTTGTCAAAAGCATTCGACTCAGTTTTTTGTTTTTTTACGCTATAAAATATAAGAGCGAGGAAACGGGAATAGAAAAAATTTCCTCTTATATTTTTTCTTACTCTTATTTATGTTTATAATAAAATTAAAGAGTGAGAATTTTTTTTCCTCACTCTTTTTATTTTTTCGTTTTCGGCAAAATACCGAAGCCACGGCAAAGGGATTTTGTGCGAAAATTTCCGGCTGACGAGCGAAAATCGTACAACGGTACGATAAGCGAGGAAACGGGAATAGAAAAAATTTCCTCCTATATTTTTTCTTACTCTTATTTATGTTTATAATAAAATTAAAGAGTGAGAATTTTTTTCCTC
>JAZOUM010000037.1:0-6772 GCA_045658205.1 Eubacteriales bacterium
TAAAGCTCTCAAGCATCTTTGCGCCGTAGAATGCGGAGTCGCCAATCTCGGTAAGCTTACCGTTAAAATCAATTTCGGTAAGAGCGACACAGTTCTCAAAAGCCGTGTCCTCTATTATCTTAACGGTGCGAGGAAGCTCTATTTTTTTAAGCGCCGCGCAGTTTGAGAACGCCTCAGCGGTGACCTTAGTTATCTTTTTCTCGATATTAACGTCTGTAAGAGCGGTACATCCCACGCATATACCCATGGGTATCTCATCGGAAAGGATCGTAACGCTGACCAATGACTCACAGGCATGGAGAATATAGTCTCCTATCTGTACGTTCGGAACGGTGAACTCAACGAGTCCGGATTCAGCGAATGCATACTGATCTATACGCTCTATGCTACTCGGCAAGGATATATTTTTGAGCGCCTTAACTCTCGCAAAGGCGTAATCACCGATTCTCTTTACACCCTCGGGTATTTCAACGCTCTCAAGCGCGAGGCAGGAGTAGAACATAGAGTGTCCAACTTCGGTAAGAGATGCGGGAAGAACAACCGTCTTTAGCGCCTCGTCAAACGCGAATACGAGCTGATCGGTGGTCTTGAGGGTGGTAGAAAACTTAACGTCGGAAAGAAGCGCCGCCTCGGAGAATGCTCTCTCGGGAAGATTCTCGATCGAAGTAAGAGACATATCTACGCTCTCAAGCGCCGTAGCGTGATAGAAGGAATAATCGGAAATAGCCGTAACCGTGGAAGGTAGCCTTACGCTTACAACGTCAGAGCTGTTGGCAAAGGCAGAGGCAACGAACTTAACGCCCTCGGGCACGATAACGTTCACACCGAGTATCTCGTTGACCTTATGTCCGCCCTTATCGACCAATCTGGTCTCTACGGTGACGCCGTCGCCGTCTATATAGTTGTTTGTAGAATCAAAATACGGCTTGAAGCCTATGAGAACGCCGTCGCCAACAATAGTAAAGCCAGATGGCAGATTATCAAGGAGAAGCGTCTTATAAAACGCCTGTCCGCCGACGTAGGTGAGCGATGCAGGAAGAACACAGCTATCACCATCGGAGGCGGTGGGAGTAACTATACCCGAAAGAGCTGTACAAAGATTGAATGCGTAGCTACCGATGCTTTCAAGAGTATCAGATACAACGACACGTGAGATGGTTTGGTTTGCCTCAAACGCGTGAGCTGAAACCTCCTTTATACCATTTGGGAACACGTAGCTCTCAACGGTTGCCTTAGGAGGCATATACATAACCCTCTTAGACTCAAGATCTACAAGAGCTCCTCCGGCGGTAGAATATCGAGCATTACCCTCGCCTACCGTAATTGAGGAAACGTTGGTCGCGGAATAAAGAATGCCGTCGCCTATATGCTCTACGGAAGAATCAATGCTCAAGGATTCAAGAGCGACACAGCCCTCAAAAGCGTAGTCTCCAAAGGATTTTACCCCACCGACGAAAGCGGCGGAAAGAAGCGAACAACCGGAAAACGCATAGCTACCGATAGAATCGATATGTGAGCCGCAATCAATAGAGGTAAGCTCGGCGCAGGCGTAAAACGCTTTGTCCGGAATAGCTCTTACGGATTCGGGAAGCGAAACCTCCTCAAGAGAGGTACACTCTGCAAACGCGCCTTCGCCTATCGAATTTACACTTGAGGGGAGCTTAAGGCTTTTAAGAGATACGCACATATAAAACGCGTTAGCGTCTATTTTTTCCAAAAACGAATTCCAGCTGATCTCCTCAAGAGAGGTACAGGTATAAAAAGCACCCTCGCCTATGCTCTTGACAAATGATCCGAGCTTAAGACTCTTCATCTTTTTTCCTACGAATGAGCCTTCTCCGATAGAGGTAACCGAACGGCTGTCTATAGCCGATGGGATAACGACCTCGCTTTCTGATCCGGAATAGGATACGATCTCGACCGTGTTATCATCCTTTATCACGTACGAGTAATTGCCGTGGTAAAATATTTCTCTTTCGCTCTTTCCTCCGGTAAGGAAGATAATTAAGAGCGCCGTTGTCAAAAGCAACAGCATAGTGGCAGATATCGCAATTATAATGAGATTTTTCTTCGTCAATTTCATATTTACAACCTATCGTAAAATTTCTATAACCGATTAATTATACAATAATTACGCGTTAAAGTCAATAAAATATTTTAGATTTCATTTTCTTTCGCAATATTTTTAGTAAAAAACATAATTTCTCACACTTTTTCCGCCTTTTAGCCGTATACGACTCTTCGGTATGGGTAAAATACTTCCATAGATACAAAAAGGAGGAATAAAAAACGAAATTATGAAAATGAAAAAAATTACGGCGCTACTTATCGCGCTAACGCTAACCCTTGGCGTGTTAAGTATAAGCGCCAACGCGATCTTTGGAACAGGATATTCTCTTGCGGCAAATGAGGTAAAGGTGATAAAAACCGGCTTGCTCGGACAAAAGCTATGCTTCAACGACGCAGATTTCAAGCAGGCGTACGCAATAACCGATTTTGAATGCGTGCGAATCGATACCCTCCCCTCTTCAAACGATGGTACGCTTTTGCTTGCCGGCAGACGCGTAAAGGAGGGACAAAGCATAAAGCGTAAAAACATTGCGGCTCTCGTGTTTGTACCCGCATCGCCCGAGGTGACATCAGCCCGATTTGAGTACACCTTAAGCTACGGAAGCGTGGATACGGCGGGAGCGTGTGAAATGAAATTCATAGAAAAGGTGAATTACGCGCCCAAGATGCCGGAGGAAAAAGAGGCGTCGCTTTCGGTAGAAACTCAAGCGGATATATCCTACCACGGTCGACTCGAGGGATATGATCCCGAGGGAGACACGCTTGAATATATCGTTGCCGCGTACCCTAAAAACGGAGCCTTGATCATCACCGACAAGCTATCCGGCAGATATAAATACACCCCCACCGACAGCTTCACCGGCTACGACTCCTTCACCTACGTTTTGCGTGACGAATACGGCAACTATTCCGAACCGAGAGAGGTCGGTATACACGTGCTTGAGCGAATGAGTAGCGAGGTATACGCAGACATGAACGATAGGAGCGAATATAACGCCGCCATAGCCATGAGCGCCCTTGGAATTATGAGCGCGAAAACACTCGGCGACGGCAAATATTTTATGCCTGACGACACGGTGAGCCGAGCCGAATTTTTAGCTATGGCAATGAAGGCTATGGGAATGCGCGCGGACAGCTCTCTAACAAAGACCTTTTTTGATGATAACAAGGATATCCCCACAGCGCTTGTCTCCTACGTCGCAACTGCGCAAAGGCTTGGTATAGTAGACGGCGACCTATCCGACTCCGGACTTGTATTTGAGCCTAACAGGAGTATAACGAAAAACGAAGCAGCGCAAATAATCTCGGGTATACTCGGACTGAAAGCATCGGTGGAGGACGAGATATACGTCGAAAACGATTCTGTCACAGCCTCAGCCAGAGGAAGCGTTGCGGCAATGTTTACGCTTGGAATTTTTGACGGAGATGTAGAGTCATTTGACGGAACTGAAGCCGTGACGCGCGCTAACGCCGCCGAATATTTTTACAGGATAGACAAAAGCAAGGGTTAGTATCAATAAAAAGCGAGCAAGAATAGAAGGAATCTTCCCCTTTACTCTTGCTCGCATTTTTATAGACGTATTTAGTTTTATATTAATTACGAATCACGTATTCCGCAGCCTTACGATCTGTCGCGCCATCTCTTTTGGGAGGTCCGATGGAGTGACACCGTACTCGGATAGCTCTTCAGAAAGCGAATCTGCGGCAACGCCGTGCAGATATACCGATAGAGCCGCGGCGTCAAGAGGATCGACTACCGATGCCGTAACACCGGATAAAAATCCTGCAAGTACGTCTCCACTACCCGCCTTTGCCAAGGCAGACGATCCGGAAGAGTTAATATACGTCCTACTACCGTTCGTAACGACAGTAGCCGCTCCCTTAAGTATAAGAATGCAATTATTCTCCTTCGCAAAATGCTTAGCGACGTTAAATCTGTCAGCCTGTATTTCGCGCACGGGTATGCCGCTTATACGTGACAGCTCAAGCGGGTGAGGTGTGAGTATCACGGTTGCGCGCGCACCTCGCAGCACCTCTCTGCCGTACTCAGCATCTATTGCAAGAGCGTTTATAGCATCGGCATCAAGTATAAGTGTGACCTCTTCTGAGAGGAGAGACTCAATTATTTTCAGAAGTCCCGGTGTGACGGTTGAGCCCGAGCCTATCAAGATTGCATCATGGCGTCTTGCAAGTGATATCACGTCGGAAAGAGACTGATCTGTTAACTCTCCGATTTCCAATCGCTTATATATTGCCTCGGGAAATTTTTGTATAAGCGAGTCGCAGGCACTTTCCGAACCAAGAAACGTAACGTAGCCAACACCGGATCTTAAAGCCGCCTCAACCGACAAATGCGCTGCGCCGAAAAAGGTGTCCGAGCCTGTGATCACAAGCGCTTTACCAAAGCTTCCCTTGTTGGAATTATCCTGTCTCTTAGGCAAAAGATACCGCGCGGTATCGGGGTCTATAAGGTGTTCGGATACATCAAACGCTTCTAAAATATCGTTATTTTGTAAACCAAGATTGTCATATATAAGCCTTCCAACATACTCTTTTGCAGGATATGATACAAGTCCGGTTTTTACAAAGCCAAGAACAACTGTCACATCAGTATGGTAAGATCCACCATCCAACACTGTACCGTCAGAGGCATTTATACCAAGCGGAGTATCTACGGATATCTTGACTATGCCGTTAAGACTCTCAAATAAAGCGGCTAATCTAAGCGTTATATCGGGTAGCTGACCGGAAAATCCCGTACCAAATATCGCATCTACAACACAATGAGAGTTTGATATGTCGGATATCTGCCCGTCATCAAATATTAAGCTTTCAATCTTACCGCCAAGACTGATAAATACATTAAGGAAATGACGCCCTTCCTCACTCCTCTGACCTGCGGCAAAAACGTCATACACCTTCACAGAATATTTATCATTTAAAATGCACGCGGCAGCATATCCGTCTCCGCCGTTATTTCCCTTACCCACAAAAATACTGATATTTGATCCTGTGGGTACGTATTCCATCACAGCTTTGGCAACAGCCTCGCCGGCTCGACGCATTAACGTAAGAGTGGGTATACCAAGAGAATCTCTTGCATACCTATCTATTTCGGATATCAAGGAGGGATGAACAAGTATCATTTGCTTTGCCTCTTTAAAGTTAATTTCATAGCTATATTGTAGCATACAAATCAGCTTTTTTCAATAAAATACATACAAAATGTTATTTAACTATTTACAAATCGCTTTTAATTTGATAAAATAGTAATATATCAAACAAGGAGGCTATCTACTATGAATGAAAAAATCATTATTACTATTGCGCGACAATACGGAAGCGGCGGACGTGAAATAGGAGAGCTGGTAGCCAAAAAGCTTGGTATACCGCTCTATGATCGTGAGCTTATAACCGAGGCGGCAAATCGCGGCAATCTCGATGAAAGCGTAAGCAAGCTTGCCGACGAATCCGCGGCAAACAGTCTCTTATACACTCTCGCTATGGGATCCAACGTTCTCGGTACCACTATGCACTTTGGATACAAGATGCCTCTTAACGACAGACTTTTTATCCTGCAGTCAGAGGTTATCAAGGAATATGCGAAGGAAAACAGCTGTGTCATAATCGGCAGATGCGCAGATTACGTGCTTCGTGACGAGACAAAGCTCTTCAGGATATTCGTATACGGAGATCTCGACCACAGACAAGCGAGACTTGTGGATAGACATCCGGACCTTAAGCCATCGCAGATCATTGATATGATCAACAAGACCGACAAGCGCCGTTCTTCCTATTATAATTTCTATACGGGAAACAAGTGGGGTAAGTATGATAACTATGATATAGCTATCAACTCCTCAACTCTCGGCATCGAGGGCGCGGCAGAGCTTATCTGCTCTTGCGTGCAGAATTTAAATAAGTAAATTTATTGACAACAAACAAGGGGTTGCGTCCTTAGGCGCAACCCCTCATATTTTTTTACTTTACTTCCTCAAACTTAACAAAGCCGATCTTAACGTACTTAACGCCGTCTTCCTCGCCCTTTACAAAATCCTGTTCTCCTGTGAAGAGCTCCTGAATAGCATTCTGAATGAGTCCTTCATTTGTTTCTTCAAACTCGAATTCGATCTTGTTGGTATCGTCGTCAAACTCATACTCACCTTCACATGTCGCGCTTGTGCCAAGCATAGAGGTAACGGTGATAAGCACCTTGCCACCGAGCTTAAATTCACAGGTAACGTCACCTATCAAGATATTTGTCTGATACTTGCCGGTAAGCATCTTGCCGCAAGAGGCGAGAGTGAGTACGCATCCGAGTATGAGTGCGCAAACGAGAATTGTCGAAATGATTCTTTTCATATGTGTCTCCTTTTTTACCATAAAAATGGTTATTTCTGATTTCATTATAACATATTTTTCACAAAATGTCTATAGTTTTTTAGAATCATTTTAAAAAAGTTCATATTTTTTTATTTTTTTGTTTTTTATTGACAATAATGCTATAAAATGATACAATTATAATGTTATGGCATTTTCAGTTAATGCAAAATATGGACTCAAGAATCTTGGGATATATCTAATTTTAAGATCGTAAGTTAAATTGAATACTATATCTACCCGTGGCACAGCTGGATAGCGCGTCAGACTCCGACTCTGAAGGCCGTAGGTTCGAATCCTATCGGGTAGGCCAAAACGAAAA
>JAZOUM010000038.1:0-4793 GCA_045658205.1 Eubacteriales bacterium
GGGGGGGCCGCCCCCCCCCCCCTCCATAAAAGAAGATACAAAGGAAGGGGGACGTCGGGGTCCCCGTCCCCTACCATATTTACAGAAACCTTGTATTTTCAATGCAGACCGTGTGGCGGTATGCGCAGAAGTTGCGAAGGCAGAAAGAGGTACAAACTAACACAAAGCCTGAGAAAATTGTGATGCAGACTGAGTGAGCGGAATCCCGAAGCTGTAGGAACCTACTGCGAGCGGCGACGGTCGCGCGGTATGAGCAGAATTTGCGAAGGCAGAAAGAGGTACAAACTAATATGAATATGAAAATGTCGTTCAGATGGTACGGCGACTCCGATCCCATCTCTCTTCAGTATATCTCACAGATACCCGGTATGCGTTCTATCGTTTCGGCGGTGTATGACGTTAAGCCCGGTGAGGTATGGGGCGAGGAAAGCCTTGCTAAAATGAAAAAGCAGTGCGAGGATAACGGCCTCGTGTTCGACGTAGTAGAGTCCATACCCGTGCATGAGGATATCAAGCTCGGAAGAAACAACGTGGACGAGCTGCTCGAGGTATACTGCGAAAATATCAGACGCTGCGCAAAGTACGGCGTCAAGTGCGTAACATACAACTTCATGCCCGTTTTTGACTGGACAAGAACTCAGCTCGACAAGGAAGCGAAGGACGGCTCTACCTCCCTCGTTATGTATTGGGATCAGATGCGAGGTCTTGATCCTCTCAAGGACGATATCCACCTTCCCGGTTGGGATTCCTCCTATACTCAGGACGAGGTACGTGAGCTTATCTCGGCTTACGGCGAGCTTGGTGAAGAGGGACTGTGGCGCAACCTTGAAAAGTTCCTTAAGAAGGTAATACCCGTGGCTGAGGAGTGTGGCGTAAGAATGGCTATCCATCCCGACGATCCGCCCTACCCCATCTTCGGTATTCCGAGAATCATTACCTGCGAGGAAAACCTCGACAGATTCCTCTCCATCGTTGACTCCCCTGCCAACAGCCTCTGCCTCTGCACAGGCTCTCTCGGCTGCGCGGCGTCCAACGACGTAGTAGCTATGATCAAAAAGTATGCGAAGGCAGATCGCATCGCGTTCATGCACATCCGTAACATCAAGATCATGGAGGACGGCTCGGTTGAGGAAAGAGCGCATCTTTCCTCCTGTGGCTCACTCGACGTATACGAAATAGTACGCGCTCTCGTAGAAAACGGATTTGACGGCTATGTTCGTCCCGACCACGGCAGAATGATCTGGGGCGAGACAGGTAAGCCAGGCTACGGTCTATTTGACAGAGCTCTCGGCGCAACTTACATCAACGGTCTTTTCGAGGCACTCGAAAAGGAGCTTAATAAATAATCAAAATATCCTTTTGGGATTGCGTCATTTAGTCGCAATCCCATTTTTACTTTATAAATCTTTAGCCTAACTTTAGGCGTGTATTGTATAATTTACAAAAACCACTTATTATATCGGGAAAAATTCGATATAATTCTTTTGTAAAAAAATATCGGAGGATAAGCTATGAGACTTCTGATAGCCGAGGATGCGCTCACGACATACTGATCATTTTTAACATTTTTACAAAACAATAAAAGAGGTTAAACCAACGCCATAATGAAGCGAAGGTTTAGCCTCTTTTTATTGTAAAATGTAAACTTATATTGTTATTTTAATATATTATAGTAATAGATCGGGATTGCGCTCCAACCGTGACACAGCGAGCCCGCCTTATCAAAATCGCCCTCTCCAAGCTCGGTCTCCCATACCGTGCCACCACCTTTTTCTAACATAGGCGAGTACACTCTCGAAATATCAGAGAGTACGAAATCGCGATACTTCTCCTTGTTTACCGAGATGAGCGCATCATAGTAAAAGGCGCGCATACTTAGGGAGGCGTCGATAAGAGTGGTGTCCTTAACAAGTCGCTCTGCTATAGCCACAGCCTCCGAGTCACTTGCGGCGCCGGAGAGAATGGCTAAGGAGTTGGCGAGCCTTGAATAATGCGCCGTACCAAGACGCGTCTCAAAGAGCCCCGTGTCCTCGTTATAGAAGCGATCGTGTATATCTCGGTTAATAGCATTTTTGGTAACTTTTAGGCTATCCGTGTCAAATCCGAGTCTCTCATCTATAGCAATCATACGAGAAAGCGCATAGGAAAGAAGCGAGTTTAAGACGAGGTCAAAGTCGTAATTTTCCCCTCCTCTGACGTCTCGTTCCCACGGTCCTACGCCATCAAGTCCCGGCTCCCACTCATAGAAGTTCCACATATCCTCGCCCTCAAGCGGTCTTACCAACCCCTCATCCTCTATTCGAGAAAGAAATACGTCGAGCGTGGATCTGATCTTGCTGTGTATCGAGCGTATAAATTCTACGTCACCGCTATATCTTAGGTACTCCTCGCACTCGGTGATGAAGTGGAGCGAAAACGAGGGAATGGCGAGATCACGCTTTATCGGATAGCAAATGGAAAGCAGACCGTCGTGACGGTTATCCTCAGATATAAGCTCTAAATTAGCTCTCGGGAAGCGAGTCTCACCGAACGCGTAGTATCCGGCAAGCATCTGATTGCGGCTATCCATAGTATAAAGCGCCTGTTCTCTCCACGGGCAGTCCTCGTAATGCTCGTGCATACAGCACTCTAACGTATAGACGCAGGCGTCGTATATCTTCTCCTCCTTAAGCGTAAGGCTATCGGGATACTCAAGCCTCGTTACCGGATATACAACGCTGCGAAGCGAGATCTTGACGTCGGTCAAGGGATGAGACGTGATAAGCTCTACGTAACGGCAACCGAAGCGCCTGAACGCGTTCATATAATAGTTGGTGCAATTTTTGATCGGGTGATATATAAAGCTGAAGTCTCTGCCGCCTACCTCGCGTCTGACGTGTCCGTCAACGATATGCTCTCCGAAGGCAATGGTGATAGGCTCCTCGCTCTCGCACTTAAACTCAAGGCATATAAATCCGACCGACTCCTTACCGAGATCGAAGATCCTACCGCGCTTTGAAAGAGGCGCTATATTTTCCACTATTTCCCTACCGTAGCGCACGTCCGCAAGTTCGGTACGAAGACAGCTTCGCTCTCGCATTGTGGGCGAGATGTCGATCACACAAGACTCGGAAAAGGGATACTCGGCATCAGGATCGCCAAGCATCCAGGCGTCCGCCCTATTTGCGTCGTACTCAAAGCTTAGACCGAGCTGACTTGTGATGCTCTTGCACTTATATGGCACGAACGCGGGGGAAAGTCTTGAAAGTGTGCGTTCGGATGAATAGGCAACCAGCGCTCCGTCGGCAAATACCGAGTATATGAGTCCCGCCTTGCCGGGATAGTAGGTAGATGCGCTGTTTATACCGTAGTACCACACGCGTATGGCGATAACGTTGCGTCCCTGTCTCATAAAGCGAGAGACGTCTACCCTATCGTAGACCTTCATATATGGGAAATCGGCATATTGACCGAAGGCGGCGAGCGATCCGTTGACGTAGACCGTATAATTACTGTCGGATGATATAGCTATCTCACACGACTTACCAAAAAAGCTTACGTCCTCGTAGAACTCGGCGTATTCGTCAGCCTTCGCCTCTTTAACGGGCCATATCCATTTTGATTTTTCAAAGGGATGCATAGATTACCTCTTATAAAATTAACGTTAATTTGATTTTATCATACGGTAGCGCAAAAATCAAGAGAATGGCGAAAGTTGGAAATGGAAGATTTAGAACGAGGAAGAAAACGGTAGGGGGAGGTGCGCGACGGAACGTCGCAATGATATCCGTCAGAGACGGATGATATCCACCAAGGTGGATGATATCGCTTGCGCGATGAAATCCGATAAATCGGATGAAAATATCCGTAGGAGAACCTCAATTTATTCATCATTCATCATTCATCATTCATTATTCATCATCCATTTCGCAAAAGGGATGGTTTATCAATCCGGTAGGGGACGGTAGATTAATACGTGCTTTAACACCTTTATTCGAAAGTGTACAAATCAGATTCATTTTTTAAACTTTTTTTGTGATTATTGACTTCTTTGTAGAAATATGCTATCATAAAATTATAGTAATGGCCTTTAATTTTTGAGATATTTAATGTTTACCTACTCTTTTTCACATAGCATATACATTATACGAAAGGATTAACGCCAATGTTCAATTTGTCTTAAGATTCACTTTTGAACTTTCTTATTAGGAGGTGTTTGCATGATAAAGTTCATTTCTTTAATACTTTTATGCGTTTTATTGTTCTCCGCTTGTTCGTTTAAAGCAGCCGACAAGATCACGGATCAAACAGATAACGAATCAACAGGAAATACAGATAATACGGTGGAATCCGCAGATAAGGGAGCATCCAACGAAGATCAAAATACACCCGCGTCTCCGGATATAGAAAACTCAAAACCGTCTGACGATCCTCTTTATCCGTCTAATAATTCCACGATAGAACTGTTAGAATTATTGGAACTTATAGAAAATGATTCACAGGATAACAAGATAGATTTTAAAATTCATGATAAAGACACTTACGATAAATACAAGGATGTTGACTTAGGCGATGATATTCGTTGGTTAGAAGCTGAGTTTACTGTAAAGATTCACTTTGTTTATGAATATGCTGCAGAAGAACCATGGTACCGAAATTCTTCAACGAGCAATAAAAGTCGCAACAAGGCTTTTTATGATCACTATAACTACTTAGTACAAAACTGCGAAAGCTTTTCTGCTGATAGCAACCTTCCCGAATTATGGCTGACATACGACTCTGCAGAAGATATGTACGCAGACTATTTTAACATA
>JAZOUM010000039.1:0-14632 GCA_045658205.1 Eubacteriales bacterium
ATATTATTTTTTAAAATACAAAATACTAAAAAATACATTTTACTATTGCGATAAAAGTGTAATAGGGGTGAGGAAGAAATCTTTCTCACCTCTATTTTGTATTGATTAATCAAATTACGGGTAATTTGTACCACTACGGTATCTACCTCATCCGATTTGTCGTATCTCATTTACTATTGACACTGGTGCGTATATATGATAAAATATGGTATAAACTCCGATAAAAAACAAAGGATAATACACGATGTCTATAGATAAGCAGAGCTTTATTTCAAAGCTGACAAAGGTTTTCGGTGACAACGGCTTCTCAAAGCTTTTGTCGCTTGAGGTAAGTGAAAAATTCCTCTCGCTGACCGAGAGAATGCTTGAGGAAAACGAAAAGTACAACCTCACGGCTATCACCGACCCCGACAAGATCATACTCAACCACTATGCAGACTGCGCGGCGCTCGCCGTAAGACTGCCCAAGAACGCAAGGATCGCCGATATCGGCTGTGGCGCAGGCTTCCCTACTCTGCCCGTAGCGATACTTCGCCCCGACGTCAAGATACTCGCGATAGACTCCACGGCAAAAAGAATTGCATACGTAGCAGAGAGCGCAAGACTGCTCGGCCTTGACAACGTTACTGCCGTAGCTATGCGCGCCGAGGACGGCGGCAAGGATGCAAAGCTCAGAGAAAGCTTTGACGTTGTAACAGCGAGAGCCGTTGCCGAGATGCGCGTACTATCCGAGCTGTGTCTCCCCTACGTAAAGATCGGCGGAAGCTTCATCGCGATGAAGGGCAAGAACGCAGAGTTTGAGCTACAGGGAGCAAAGAAGGCTATTTCCCTACTCGGCGGCAGAGACGTTAAGGTCGAGGAAATCTCGCTTAAGGGTAACGGAGAGACTCTCTCGCATCCCCTCATTATGATAGCTAAAAAGGAAAAGACTCCCATGACTTATCCCCGCCCATTCGCGCAGATAAGCAAGAAGCCCTTGTAAAGGATGACGGTATGGAAATTTGGGACGGATACAACTTAGACGGCACTCTCGCGGGCGTTGACATCGTGAGAGGCGAGCCGATACCCGAGGGCGTGTATTTTCTCACCGTTGAAATACTCGTAAGACATGTAGACGGCGACTATCTTCTGATGCATAGAGACCCCAATAAATCGGTGTTCCCGGGATATCTTGAGGCTACTGCCGGAGGCGGAGTCATGAAGGGAGAGACACCTCTTGAGGGCGCTTTCCGTGAGCTAAAAGAGGAGACCGGAATAGTAACCGACAAATTAACGCCCATAGCAAGCATGCCGTATCGCAATATGCTCTGCCATCAATACCTCTGCCTCACCGATTGCGATAAAGAATCGGTAACTCTGCAGGCTGGCGAGACCGTCGGATACACGTGGGTGAGCGAAGAGGAGTTTATCGACTTTATAAACTCCGGCAATATGATACCTACGCAAAGAGAAAGATATACGGATTACTTTAGAAGACTTGGATATATAGAGTGATACAAGAAAGAGCAAGAGTAGCAGGAGAAAAACCTCTATTTTTGCTCTTGTTTTTCTTTATAACTTAATTAATGGCGTAGATATTTATTTTTCGCAAAATCCGAAATGCGACCTTTTATGCTAAAAAGCGCAGAGATCTTATGGTAGAATAAAAGCAAAAAAGGAAGTATGAAAATGAATATGTTTGATGAAGCTCGGGCAATGACAGGCACTATGGAGCTGTGCCGTGTCACGCAAAGAGAGCTTGCGGAGCGTATGGGAGTAAGCCAGTCATACGTGGCAAATAAGCTGCGCCTTCTTTCCTTTTCACCTTATCTTGAAAAGCTGATAATAAAGCACGGGGTATCCGAAAGACACGCAAGAGCGCTACTCAGGCTTGACTCGGAGGAGGATAGGCTTGAGATACTCGAAAAGGTAATAGCAAGAGATCTGACGGTAAGAGAATGCGAGGCGCTGGTGGATCTTAAGGTAGACTCGTATGCGCCGACGATAATAGAAAAGGCGGAGTCAATCGCCCGAATAGACACCTTTGTTGAAACGCTGAAAAGGAGCGTTGCCACCCTGCGCTCACTCGGTGTCGACGTCTCGGACAACATGAGCTACCACGGTAATAAAATGTACGTCACGGTATGCTTTAACGAGGTGTGACGGAAATAAGAGCCGTCACAATGAAATCCGATAAATCGGGTGAGGAACAAATCGGTAGGGGACGGCGTCCACGACGTCCCGCCTAACAAAATACACAAAATTACAAATTAGGTATATGGATATCAACAATCCTAATCTAATGCAACACAAGAATTTATGCATTCCGGGACGTCGCGGGCGCCGTCCCCTACCGGTTTGATAAACCTTCACAACCTCGGTTTCGCTTCGCTATTCTCGATATCTCGGAAACCTCATCCACCACTCCGTGGCCCCCCTTCCCAAAAAGGGAAGATATGTAGGGTCTATTCACGAATCGACTGAGATACAAAAAGAGCAAGAGTAAAAGGAAAGAAAAATCCTTCTATTCTTGCTCTGTTTTTATAAATGAATTGATGCTGACGCATCATGAATTGGCTTTGCCATGATTTCTAGCTTTGCTCCATGAATTGAATTGCGACAAATACTATGCCCACAGGGCAATTCATGCAGTATACTGCAATTCATTGCGTGTTCTCCTACAAGGAGATCACGCGTTATTACTCAAGTATGATCTTAGTGATACCGAGTGATGCGCCGCCAAGCGCCTTCATCATGCTGACAAGCAGATCCATCTCGGTCTTAGGCAGCTTGATCTCAAGGGCGATAGAGTTGGAATCCTGGGGGTACGCCTTGATATGTATATTAAGCTTTTCCTTTTTGTTAGCAACGAGAGTGTTCTCAACAACCTCCTTGATGCGCTTGATAACGTTGAGGTCTACTGCGTAACGGAACATAAGCTTAGCAGTCTTGGTGATGATCTCTGCGCGGGCTCTCGCCTCTTCTTCGGCGCGTCTCTTCTTCTCCTCTTCCTCGCGGCGCTGCTGCTCTTGACGACGGCGAGCCTCCTCGAGTCTACGTGCCTCTTCCTCACGGCGGAGTCTGTCATTCTCTCTTGCGAGGGCTTCCTGTCTCTCACGCTCTTCTCTTGCGGCGCGCTCTGCCTCAAGACGCTTCTGCTCCTCTACAGCCATTCTTGCCGCCTCGGCAATTCTCTCGCGCTCTCTCGCCTCAAGACGCATCTGAGCCTCAAGCTCGGCTCTTATGCGCTCCTCCTCAGCCTTCTTTGCGGCAAGCTCTCTTTGTCTCTCCTCTTCGGCAATACGGCGAGCCTCTTCCTCTCTTTTGCGAGCTTCCTCCTCTGCCAAGCGGCGCATTTCCGCCTCCTCAGCAAGCTTTGCGAGTCTCTCGTTTTCCTTTGCGAGTCTCTCACGCTCAAGTCTCAATGCCTCAGCCTCACGCTCTGCGCGAAGTCTTGCCTCGGTCTCATATTCAAGACGAAGCTTTGCCTCGATCTCACGTCTGATAGCATCCTCATCAAGAGGCGCGGGAGCTGTATTCTTGTTTTCCTCGGTGGCAATTTCGTATTCCTCAAGCGTGATCTCACCCATGGAGAACATCTCTTCGGGTTCCTCATTCTCCTCTGCGGAAACACCAAAGTCAAAGTCGAACACGCTCTTCATCTCGGGCTCCTCTGCTACGGTCTCTTCGGGCTCGAATGCCGTAAATACGGGCTCAAGGATCTCTACGGTCTCTTCCTCTGCGGTAGCCTCAACCTCTACGGTCTGCTCCTCAATTTCCTCTGCTACGGTTTCCTCTATGAAGGTGGGCTCCTCAACTATAGGCTCTTCCTTGATAGCCTCAGTCTGAAGCACGGATCTTGCGAGCGCCGCTACTACGTCAAAGGAATCATCGCGCTCTACTACGGGCTCCTCCACGGGTACGGGAGCGCCAAAGCCGTTAAGAAGGGCTCTGAGCTTATCGCTGACGTCAGCCGCGTGATCCGCAAGCTCCGCCTCGCTGGCAACCTTAAGAACGTCGCCGCGCTTGATAGCTCTCTTAATTATATCTCTCCACTCGGTAGCGGTCTTTTTACCCATTGCCGACTGGTACTTGTTTGGGTTAGCGCCTGCGAGGAAGCGGAATTCCTTCTCGCGTATCTTCTGCGATACGTCCTCGCCAAGCTCAAATTTTACAGTCTCGGAATTTACCTTATCCGACATCTTAAAGCCGACAGTGCCGTCAAGACGAGTCCACTTTACCCAGAAGTCACGCGCCTGACATCCCTTGTCCACAAGGAGAAGTCTGCGATAGGTAACGTTCTCGGAGGTATGCTCAAGATATGTACCGGGGGCAAACACGAGCTGAAGCTCCATTGTGCTGTTTTCGATACCCTCGATGCCTATACCGCGGGATATGGCGCTTGTGATCTGAGACGCCATCTCATCGATAAAGGTCTGGCTATACTTACCGACAAGGAGCATAGGATCATCCACGGCAGCCTCTACGGTAAGCTTAAGAGCCTTACGGTCGTAATCTATAGCGCGTCCCTGAAGCTTGTCCGCGAATCCACCGGGAACAAAGCCGGCAAACTCGAAGGCTACGCTGTCGTTACCAACGTATGCGTAGGGAACGTTATTTTTAAAGGTCTTTTTATTTACGGGCCACTTTATCCACGAGATTATAGCTTCCTCGCCGTGAAGCTTTACGGAGAGGGGATAATACCACTCACCCTCAAACAAAAGCTCATCGCTAAGGTAGTCCTCGTACATCATTACAGCCTCAAGAGAGTCGCCGTACTTTTCCTCAAGCATAGGAACGAGGACGGTATTAAAGCTCTCGACGAAGGCGTCTGTGGCGGTGTCTTTGACTATTTTATTATGAAAAAGGTCGATTATCATTTAAACAAACTCCTTTCAGTATACTTGTACAGTTAATATTTTAACATATTTAAAATAAAAATGCAATAACTTAAAGCAGAGTATGTAAAAATATTTTTACGTTTTTCGATAATTACCGACTATCGTATGATAGAGGTATAATTTGGTAGGGGACGGTGGGCGACGTGTCGTCGCAATGATATCCGTCAAGGATTATCAAAACAAAAAAGGGAGAACAAATGAATGTTCTCCCTTTTCCATTGCCGGTTAGGGCATATTTCTTTTAGATTACTTCTGAAGAAGGTGGATTGCGAAGCCGCAGATCTCGTCCTTGAAGTAGCAGAACTTAGGCTTACCGGTCTTTTCATCATAGGTGATGGTAGACTCGTCGATAGCAAAGCCCATTCTCTCGAAGTAAGCGATAGCTCTGTCAACGAAGTTGGTTCTGATACCGATGTGACCGCACTTGCCGGGACCTCTCTGGTGCATAAACTCGAATGCCTCGCCCGCGAAGGTAGACTTGCTGGTAACCTTGTTGGTAAGACCGAACATAAGCTCAAAGAGCTTTGCGCCCTTCTCTGCCTCTTCCTTGTTAGCGTTGTTGATACCCATGTGGATGAACTCAAGTCCGAGCATGATCTTAACAGCGTTGCGGGTAAGAGCGGTGATCTCGTCCCACTTCTTCTCCTTGATAAGATCATCACGAACCATGAAAGAACCGCCGCAAGCAACTATCTTGTTGAACTTGAGGTAGTCAAGAAGGTTGTTCTCGTTGATACCGCCGGTAGGCATAAAGGTGAGCTGACCGTAAGGAGCAGCCATAGCCTTAAGCATCTTAAGACCGCCTGCAGCCTCTGCGGGGAAGAACTTAACGGTGGTGAGACCAAGCTCAAGAGCAGCCTCTACGTCAGAGGGGTTGGAGCAACCGGGGAGCATAGGAACACCCTTGGAAAGACAGTAGCCTGTAACCTTGGGATTAAGACCGGGGGATACGAGGAACTTAGAGCCTGCCGCGATAGCCGCGTCAACCTGCTCGGTAGTAAGAACGGTGCCTGCGCCCACGAGCATCTCGGGGAAAGCATCGGTAATATTCTTGATAGCCTCAGCCGCGCAAGCGGTTCTGAAGGTGATCTCAGCTGCGGGAAGACCGCCGTCGATAAGAGCCTTTGCAAGCGGAACTGCGTCATCTGCGTTCTCGATCTTGATTACGGGGATAAGGCCGATAAGGTGGAGCTGCTTGATCATATCGTTGTTCATTGGTGTATTCTCCTTAAAATAAATATTTTACACCTACATTATAACATAACATTTTTATTTTAACATTGCAAAAATTGCCCTCAATGGAATATTTTTTAACGTATGGTGAGAGTTTTTGCGTTTTCGACCTCACACATTGACTACGTACATACGATATGATATAATCATCTTGCAAACTAAAACAAACGGTGCGAAAAGGAAAAATGAGTATGAACGTGAAAGACATGCATCCTTATGCCAATTTGCATCTTCACTCCACACACTCTGACGGGGTATATTCTCCCACGGAGCTTGTGACCATATCAAAGAATGAGGGATACAAAGCGCTTGCCATCACAGATCACGATACTGTAAGCGCATATCCCGAATTAAAGATAGCGTGTGAAAAAGAAGGAATGGAGTGCATTTTGGGCGCCGAATTTACCGTTATTGAACCCACCGACTTCCACATCGTGGGCTTTGGATTTAATCCTGAATACCCGGACATGAAGGATTATCTTGAGAAGATGGCGTACCGCCAAACAGACAACACGAAAAAATGCTTTGACAATGCGGTTTCACTCGGAAATATCGTAGGTATCACCTGGGAAGAGGTGTTGGCATACAACACGGATATACCTTGGATGTGCAACAATCACGTTTTTCGCGCTATGAAGGCAAAAGGTCTTGTAGAAGAAAGTGATTATATGAATTGGTTCAATCTGAACTTCAGCAAACAACGTGGGTGGTATCCTCCTTGCTATAATTTTCTACCTCTTGAGGAAATGATTTCCCTGATAAAACGCGCCGGTGGATTTGCCGTCTGCGCTCATCCGAGTATGCGTCATCTTGAAAAAATAGATATGCTCCTGAGTGCCGGTATAGATGGACTCGAGGTATTGCATCCCGACCTTTCGTATGAGGAAAAACAATTTTCTCTCGATCTTTGCATCAAGAACAACCTATTCATCTCGGGCGGAAGTGATCACTCCGGCTTGTGCGGAGGATATTACGACTCCTTTAAAAGTGAAGAAGAGTTACGAAGCAGTATCTTATATATCGAGCCACTCACGGTAGGTGTAACCAAAGAGCATTACGAGGAAATCAGTACAAGAAAGCTGCAAAGATAACTTTGAGAATTTCATATACGGAAAAATCGAAAAGCAGGAAATTCAGAAAAAGTCTCAAAACTACTAATATCCATACCAAACTTTTAGGGTTATCTCATTTTTTACGTTTGAGATAGCCCTTTTTACTTGACTTTTCTGAATAAATGTACTATAATTATTCTAATAAATTAGAAAGTATGGAGGCGGATATGGGAAAGCGAGTTGGTATTATTTCCGACAATACCCTACTGTATGAAAAAATACGACTTCTCTTAAGAGAAGAAGCAGTCGTTGACAGACTGACCGGTGGCTCGGAAGCCAACGAATACGACGTTATCTTCACCGATACGGATACCGATTGCGGAAAGAGCGCAAAAGCTATCAGAATCGGCGCAGACAGAGACATCCCCTACCCATTTCTCCACGAGGAGCTGCTCAATGCGTTTCATAACGCAGGATCGGCAGACCGAGACGATAGCATCAAGCTATCAAAAGCCAAGAGATCCGCTACATTAGGTGAAATAAGCGTCAAGCTCACCGAGCTTGAATACAAGCTACTCGAAAAGCTGCTCTCGGCAGACGGCTTCGTCACACGTGAGGAGCTACTCGCGTCTATATGGGGCGAGGGATATGACGATGGCGTGGTCAACGTATACGTATACTACCTAAGACGTAAGCTTGAAAAGGACGGAAAAAGGATCATAATTTCCTCTCGCAAGGAGGGGTACAAGATAGACGATAAATACAGGAGGACGGGTATATGCTGACGCTATATAGAGGCGGATTTACGTCGGTAGCGCGTGATGAAGCTATAAAAAGCGCGATAAACGCTATGAATTGCGGCAAGAAGGTATTTTTCTTCGTTCCCGAGCAGCAGACTCTGACGGCAGAGTCGGAGATGTGCGACCTTCTGCCACCCAGCTCTGCCCTTTCCTTTGAGGTAACCAATTTCACGAGATTTACCAACACCGCGTTCCGTTCGCTCGGCGGTATATCCGGAGAATATATCACGTCCGCAAAAAAGGCGCTGGTGATGTGGGGCGTGTTGACCGAGCTGTCACCTATGCTCACAATGACGAGGGGCTCAAAAAATATCGGATCGGGAACCGTAACCAAGGCTCTCGGAGCTGTAAACGAGCTTTCCTCACTCGGAATAACTCCCGAGGATATAAGGGACAGCGACGGAAAAATATCCGGTGAGGACAAAAGGCTAAGCGCAAAATTATCCGACATTTCCCTCGTATATTCACTCTACAAGTCCAAGCTCTCCGAAAGGTACGCAGATCTCTCCGATGATCTTGTCAGCCTTGCCAAAAAAATCGCAAAATCACCCGAACACTTCAAGGATGCCGCGGTATACGTCGACGGCTTTACCTCCTTTACCGAGCCGCAGTACGCGCTGTTAAAGGCTATGCTCGGATGCTGTGACGTAAGCGTTACCTTAGCCATCAAGAAGGCGGCGAAGGACGGATTTGAATACACCGAGCTTGTCGAAACCGAAAGGCGACTTATCAAGCTTTCCAAGGAACTTAACGTGGATATAAAGCTGCTTTCTCCCGATGCAAAGGATATAAGATACGAGCCGATATTATCCGAGGTGTGCGAACTTTTATGGCGTACTGATGGTAAAATTGATAATGATAGTTTACAAATACTTACTAATAAACCCGATACTTTAAGAATCTTTGAAGCGGCAACTCCGTTTGAGGAATGCGATTTTATCGCCTCTGACATCAGACGCAGAGTAATGGATGGCGGACGCTATCGCGACTTTGCCATAATAGCGAGAGGCCTTGACTCATACCGCGGAATACTGGATACCTCGCTCGAAAAGGCGGGTGTACCGTACTTTATGGCTAACCCCAAGAGCATCAACTCCTTTGAGGCTATAAAGCTTATTCACACGGCGTACAATACCGTTATCCGCCGCTTTGCAACCTCGGAGGTTTTGACGTACTCGAAATGTGGTCTTATCGACGCCACTCGCGACGAGTGCGACCTCTTTGAGCTATACGTTACAAAGTGGAATATAAGCGGCAACCGCTTTACCGACGACGCGCTGTGGAATATGAATCCGAGAGGCTATGAATCTATGCACGAGGGCGATGCGGAAAAACTTATCCTTATCAATGATATACGTAGTAGGATAATCTCTCCCCTGAGTGACTTTGCGGAAAGAGCAAACGACGCCGAGACGGTAAGAGAGCATGCGGAGGCTCTGCTCGACTTCCTTATCGCGATAGACCTTGAGGGTAAGCTTGACAAGAGAGCGAAAGAGCTTATGGTTGCGGGAGAATACGACGCCTCGGTACAAAACGGCAGATTATGGAGAATAATCTGCGATTCTCTTGACACGGTGGTGGACGTACTCGGTGATATCAGGTCAGACGCGGAGTCATTTATAAATCAGCTGTCGGTAGTTTTTAGCGACGCTAATATGGGAAGCATACCTTCATATCACGACCAGGTCAGCGTCGGCAGAGCAGATATGATACGACTCACCGACAAAAAGCACGTGTACCTAATAGGTGTAAACGCCGGAGAATTTCCAAAATCCGTGAGCGACACATCCTACTTTACCGATCGAGATAAAGCAACTCTCTCAAAGCTCGGTATAGGACTCACCCCCGACCTTAGCGTGAAGAATGCGCGAGAGCTGTATTCCTTCTCACGTTCGTTTTCATTTGCCAAGGAGAGCGTAACGCTCAGCTATTCTACTAAGACGGCATCGCTCGGCTCATCGCTTCCGGCAGAGGTAATATCAAGAATCGGCGAGATAACCGACAAAATCGTAGTCCCGGTAGAAATATCCGAAATACCTATCATGCAAAAAACCTACTCGGCAGAGCTTGCGCTCGAAAATCTCGGAAAGGCGCGCGACTCGGAAAAGAAGGCGATCAGATCGGCGCTTGAAAATACCGAGTACAATGACGTACTTGAGGTAAGCGAGGGAAAGCTCGAAAACGAAGAAATAACGGTTGACGAGGATGCGATAGGCATCATAATCGGTAAGGACATCTACCTCTCACAATCGAAGATCGATAAATATCTCAAGTGTCCCTTCAAATACTTTTCCTCGACATTTCTCGGCATAGAGGATAACGAGAGAGCCGAGATCAATCATATGATCGTAGGTAACTTTATCCACTCGGTGCTTGAGAACGTTTTTAATACTCTTATAAGTGACGGCAAGAGCCTTTCGGACTTGTCAGAGAAAGAGCGAGAAGTTCTCACCGCGCGATCGGCAAGGTCCTACGTAGAGCGCGAGCTGTGCGGTATATCCTCGGCAAAAAACGACGTTATCATAGAGAGAATATATCGCGCCGCAAGACCTATCGTTGACGGATTATGCGACGAATTTGCTAACTGTAGGTTTACACCTGCATACTGTGAACTGAAAATCGACGCATACAAAAAGGAAACGCCAAACTCGATAATATACGATACTGAGAATAAAAAGCACAGAGTCATCATAGGCGGATACATCGACCGTCTGGATACCTTAAAGGTGGGTAAGGACGTCTACGTAAGAGTCGTTGACTACAAAACGGGTATCAAGAGCTTTACTCTTGAGGATATCAAAAAGGGAGAAAATCTTCAGATGCTCCTGTACCTCAAGGCTGTGGTAGAAACCGAAAATCCCGCGTTCAGAAGTAAGCTTGGAGTAGAGGGTGACGGTAAGCTGATACCGGCGGGCTTTGTATACGTTAAGACCTCTATGGCGGACACAACGATCGATCGTCCGTCAGATGAACTTGCGACCGAAGAGGTGAAAAAATCCTTTGAAAGACTCGGCGCATCGCTCGACGACGAGATATCGCTTTCGGCTATGAACCCCGACTTTACTCCTATGGCAAAGACGGGTAAAAAGGAAGAGCCGAGAGCCGAAACCTATACAAAAGAGGATTGGGAACGATTGAACGACGAGATGAAGGAAGCCGTGCTATCTATAACCGACGAGATAACAAGCGGTCATATCATAGCAAAAGCGAACACCTCATCATCCTCCTTCCACCCCTGCGACGGCTGTCAGTATAAATTTATCTGCCGCAACGCGACAAAGTAAGGGACGGCGGGCGACGAAACGTCGCAATGAAATCCGTCAAAGACGGTAGAAATCTAACATAAGTGGAAGAAATCGCTTACACGATGAAATCCGATAAATCGGATGAGGATACAAAAAGAGCAAGAATGAAAGGAAAGAAAAATCCTTCTGTTCTTGCTCTTGTTTATGAATGAATTGATGCCGACGCATCATTAATTGGCTTTGCCATGATTTCTTGCTTCGCTCCATGAATTGAATTACAACGAATACTATGCCCGCAGGGCAATTCATGCAACCTCGTTGCAATTCATTGCGTATATTACGCTTGGATAACACTCTATACGCCCTTTATAAACTCCTCTACCTCGGACTCGGGGATACCGAGCACGAGTGAAAATTCCGAGGAAATGAGCTTCTCTGCCCTTCTCATTGAATTCTCATCGGCTATATAGTTTCTCTTACCTTCAGACTCGCGGCGCACACCCGTCTTACGAACGGTGTCTATCATAGCTATAAGCAAAGCCCGGTCACCGGTGGAGAGCATCCTTTTGTACGCCTCCGAGCGAGCGCGGTTATCCTCTATCCACTCGATAGTAACGTCGCGCTTTGCCGCTCGTATAGCCTCGACGATCTCCTCCTTGGTGAGCAAAGGCCTGATCTGCGAGGTAAGCATCTCGTTATCAAGGGGCACGTAGGTCAAGGAGGGCGAGTTAGCAAAATATTCACTCATGACGTAGTATTTTCTCATCACGTCACCCACGGTCTGATCCGCGATGTCTATGATCTGCATAACACCGAACGCGCCGTAAACAACCTTTTCGCCTATTCCGTACATTATTATGCCTCCTTTCGCCTATGATGAATGCTTATACATATATTTTAACACATTTTGACGAAAAAAGCTAATAGACAAAGTAAACAAAATTCTTTGGTGGTTTTGACAATGCTATTACATAGAGATTTTTAAAATACCGCTTCATGAATTTCATGAATTCCGCTTTTCATAAAAAAACGCCGTCTGAGATCCTGTGCTACTTCAAGCTTAGTCTCAAACGACGTTTTATTTTTTAATTAATACATTCCGTCCATACCGGGCTGCTGAGGCATAGGAGGCTGAGGCTCCTTCTTATCGGAAACTACCGCCTCGGTGGTGAGAACGGTGGAGGCGATGGATGCCGCATTCTGAAGCGCGCATCTGGTAACCTTTGCGGGATCTACGATGCCGCACTCTACCATATCGCAGTAAACCTCGTTGTATGCGTCAAAGCCGTAGCCAACCTTTTCGGACTCACGGATCTTAGCGATGATAACCGAGCCGTCAAGACCTGCGTTGTCGGCGATCTGCTTCATAGGAGCGGTAAGAGACTTAGCAACGATCGAAGCACCGGTCTTTTCATCTCCCTCAAGAGTCGCAACAACAGCCTCAACCGCAGGGATAACGTTGATGAGAGCTGTGCCGCCGCCTGCGACGATACCCTCCTCTACAGCCGCCTTGGTAGCGTTGAGAGCGTCCTCGATACGAAGCTTTTTCTCCTTCATCTCTACCTCGGTAGCAGCGCCAACCTTGATAACGGCAACGCCTCCGGCAAGCTTTGCGAGTCTTTCCATAAGCTTTTCCTTATCAAACTCGCTGGTGCTGTTTTCAAGAGCAACACGGATCTGAGAAACTCTGTCAGCGATAGCCGCCTTGTCGCCAGCGCCATCTACGATGATGGTGTTTTCCTTAGTGATCTTAACCTGACGGCAACGACCGAGATCCGCAAGGGTAGTATCCTTAAGATCAAGGCCAAGCTCGTCGGTGATAACCTGACCGCCGGTGAGAGTCGCGATATCGCGGAGCATCTCCTTACGTCTGTCGCCAAAGCCGGGAGCCTTAACGGCAACAACGGTGAAGGTGCCGCGGAGCTTGTTGAGAACGAGAGTGGTGAGAGCCTCGCCCTCAACGTCCTCTGCTACTATAAGAAGCTTTCTGCCCGACTGAACTATCTGCTCAAGAAGGGGGAGAAGCTCCTGGATAGAAGAAATCTTTTTGTCAGTGATAAGAACGAGACAGTCATCAAGAACAGCCTCCATCTTATCGGAATCGGTAACCATGTAGGGAGAGAGATAGCCTCTATCGAACTGCATACCCTCAACTACCTCGGAATAGGTCTCGGCGCTCTTGGATTCCTCAACGGTGATAACGCCGTCTGCGGTAACCTTCTTCATCGCGTCTGCGATAAGTCTGCCGATCTCCTCGTCACCCGCGCTCACAGAACCTACTCTCGCGATATCCTCGTTGCAGGATACTGCCTTAGCCTGCTTACCAAGCTCGGCTACAGCCGCGTCAACAGCCTTGAAGATACCCTTTCTGAGTACCATGGGATTTGCGCCCGCGGTAACGTTTTTCATACCCTCGTGGATGAGAGCCTGAGCAAGAAGAGTTGCTGTAGTGGTACCGTCACCTGCCGCGTCGTTGGTCTTGGTAGCAACCTCGCGCACAAGCTGAGCGCCCATATTTTCTGCCGCGGACTCAAGCTCGATCTCCTTAGCTATAGTCACACCGTCGTTGGTGATAAGGGGAGCGCCGAACTTTTTGTCAAGCACAACGTTTCTACCCTTAGGACCGAGAGTGATCTTAACGGTATCGGCAAGCTTATCAACACCTCTGAGAAGTGCGCTTCTCGCTTCCATACCGTAAATTATTTCTTTTGCCATAATTACTCCATTCTGCCGTAAACGGCCGCTTATTAATCCTCGACTACTGCGAGTATGTCAGACTGGCTGACAATGGTGTATTCAACGCCATCGAGCTTAACCTCGGTGCCGGTGTACTTACCGGTGATAACCTTATCACCAACCTTGAGGGTCATTACGACCTCCTTGCCGTCAACGAGTCCGCCCGGACCTACTGCCACGATCTCGGACATCTGAGGCTTTTCCTGAGCGGAGCCGGGGAGAAGAATTCCCGCCTTTGTGGTCTCAACGACCTCCGCCTTTTTCAAAACAACCTTATCAAGTAAAGGTCTAAGATGCATAATTTTTCCTCCGTCTGCTTTTAGCACTCGAAAATGCGGAGTGCTAATTTTTACTATGTTATATTCTACTTTATACTTGCGCAAAAATCAATAGCTTTCCCGAAACTTCACAATTTGTTAACATTTTAAATATTTATTATTATAATAGAAGCGCCGAGCTTATTCGAGCTTATTACGCAACAGGCTCATTATCTTTTTTTCCTCACGGGATATCTTCACCTGAGAAAGACCGAGCACGCGCGCCGTCTCGGATTGCGAGTAATCCTTGAAATATCTGAGATAGACTATGCGCCGTTTTTCTTCATCGAGAGTCTCTATAGCCATACGCAAGGCGAGCTTATCAAAGTTTGCTATTCCCTCCGACTCGTCGGCTATCATAGAGCCGAG
>JAZOUM010000040.1:0-3747 GCA_045658205.1 Eubacteriales bacterium
AGAGAGAGTTATCGATATCTATATGGAGGGCCTTGACGGCATAGAGAAGAGAAGACGCATTATGCAGTCTCTTCGTGATAATGCGCCCGTATCCATAGGCGGATATAAGGTTGCCAAGGTTGGCGACTATAAAAAGAGCACGGTGCTTAACGTCCTCACCGGTGAAGAGGTAAGCACAGGTCAGCCCTCATCCGACGTTCTCTATTACACTCTTGAGAACGAGGATAAGATCATTGTTCGTCCCTCCGGTACCGAGCCTAAGATCAAGATATATATTCTTGCTCACGACAATGATAAGGACGCTCTTGCAAAGAAGGCGGAGCTTTACGCTATAGATTCAAAAAGGATGACAGAGGTATAATTCCTCGTTAGGATTACTAAAGTGACAGAAAAGCAAAAGCATATTAGAAATTTCTCGATTATTGCTCATATAGACCACGGTAAGTCAACTCTTGCGGACCGTATTCTTGAGAAGACAAAGACTGTCGCGTCTCGTGATATGGAGTCTCAGATACTTGATAATATGGATCTTGAGCGTGAGCGTGGTATTACTATCAAGGCGAGAGCAGTTAAGCTCAATTATAGAGCGCAAAACGGTGAGGACTATGTTTACAACCTCATAGATACTCCCGGTCACGTAGACTTTGGCTATGAGGTATCTCGTTCGCTTCAGGCGTGCGAGGGTGCGCTCCTTGTCGTTGACGCTACGCAGGGCGTTGAGGCGCAGACTCTTGCCAATGCTTATCTTGCAGTTGACAATAATCTTGAAATACTTCCCGTAATTAATAAAATAGATCTTGCCTCTGCAGATATTGAGGGCGCAAGACGTGAGATTGAGGATATTATAGGTATTCCCGCGGAGGGCTGTCCCGCCGTTTCCGCAAAGGTAGGTCTTAATATCGAGGACGTTCTTGAAAAGATCGTTACCGATATCCCCGCGCCTGTAGGTGATCCTACAGCGCCGCTTAAAGCCCTTATCTTCGACTCTCATTACGACCCTTACCTCGGTGTAGTCGTTTATATTCGTATATTTGACGGCACCATCAAGGCGGGCGATAGGATTCGCCTTATGGCTAAAGGAACTGAGTTTGAGGTAGTTGAGGTTGGTACTATGGAGCCCTTCGGACTTTCCAAGTGCGAGTCCTTGAGCGCCGGAGAGGTTGGATATATCACAGCCTCCATCAAAACCGTTGGCGATACCCGTGTAGGCGATACGATCACTACAGCTTTGGATGGCGCAGATGAGCCACTCCCCGGCTTCCGTGACGTTCATCCTATGGTATATTCCGGTATCTATCCTGCTGACGGAGCAAGATACGGCGATCTTCGTGACGCTCTTGAAAAGCTCCAGCTCAACGATGCCTCTCTCGTATTCGAGCCTGAGACATCGGTTGCGCTCGGCTTTGGCTTCCGTTGCGGATTCCTCGGACTTTTGCACATGGAGATTATCGAGGAGCGTCTTGAAAGAGAGTTCAATCTCGATCTTATAACAACGGCTCCCTCGGTTATTTATAAGGTTCTTCTTAAGAACGGCGAGACCGTTATGGTCGACAATCCCTCTATGTTCCCGACACCCGATGAGATAGATACCTCCTACGAGCCTATTATGAAGGCTACCGTTATCACTCCTACGGAGTTCGTTGGCGGAATTATGGATCTTTGTCAGGATAGACGAGGTGTGTTCGTTGATATGAAGTATATAGACACCGAGAGAGTAGAGCTGCATTATCAGCTTCCTCTTAACGAGATAATATACGATTTCTTTGACGCTCTTAAGAGCCGTTCAAAGGGATATGCATCTCTTGACTATGAGCTTCAGGGCTATGAGGCATCAAAGCTTGTTAAGCTTGACTTTATGCTTAACGGTGACGTTGTCGATGCGCTCTCCTTCATCGTATTTGAGGATAGAGCGTATGGCAGAGCGAGAAAGATTGCCGAAAAGCTTAAGGAAAACATTCCGCGTCAGCTCTTCGAGATTCCCATTCAGGCGGCTATCGGATCCAAGATAATTGCGCGTGAGACCGTAAAGGCTATGCGTAAGGACGTTCTTGCAAAGTGCTACGGCGGTGATATCACGAGAAAGAAGAAGCTTCTGGAAAAGCAGAAGGAAGGTAAGAAAAAGATGCGTAAGCTCGGTAGCGTAGAGGTTACTCCCGAGGCGTTCATGGCTGTTCTGAGGCTTGATGATGGCAACTGATAGCCTTGGACTTTACGTTCATATTCCTTATTGCGTAAGAAAGTGTAATTACTGTGATTTTTGCTCGTTGCCAAACGGTCGAGGAGAAGTTCCGAAAGAATATATCAACGCGTTGTGCGATGAGATATCCTCATATAAAGGGAAGGTGTGTAGATCTCTTGATACCGTTTATTTCGGAGGAGGAACCCCCTCGCTCCTTACCTCAGAGCAGATATCTGAAATTATGTCGGTGTTACGAAGTTCCTTTGAAATTTCGGATGGAGCAGAGCTTACCTTTGAGGCAAATCCCGGTACGGTAAATCAAGATAATGCTCAGGCATTCAAGTCTGCAGGATTTAATAGAGCTAGCCTTGGATTACAATCAATTCACGAAAACGAGATGAAAAAGCTTGGCAGAATACACAATTTCCAGGATTTTTTGAAAACGTATTCCTTGCTTCGCTCAAGTGGATTTGATAATATCAACGTTGATCTTATGTACGGCATACCGTATCAGACTAAGGATAGCTTCCGACAAACTCTTGAAAAGGTCATTGAGCTTTCTCCCGAGCATATATCGTCGTATGGATTGATAATAGAGGAAGGAACTCCGTTTTATTCGGAGAAAGATTCCTTGCTCATACCTACACAGGATGATGAATGCGATATGTACGATCTTGCTTGTAAAATACTTGCCAACGCAGGCTACGAGCATTATGAGATATCCAATTACGCGAAAGCCGGCAGAAGATCGAGGCACAATCTTTTGTATTGGAATTTCAAGGATTATATCGGAGTTGGAGCTGCCGCGCATTCCTTTTTGAGTGGTAAACGCTTTTATAACACCTCCGACGTTTCAGAATACATAAGAGGAAGTTCGCTTCATTGCTATGAAGAAAATGATGCGGATAGCGCTTACGAATACGCCATGCTCAAGCTTAGGCTTAAAGATGGATTTCTTCTTTCAGAGTATGAGAGCCGTTTTGGAACCCACTTTCTATCGGGTAAGGAGGACGTTATTGATGCCCTTGTAAAAGCGGGTTTGATAATTATTGATAACGGACGAATTTCTCTTACCGAAAGAGGCTTTTACGTAAGCAATTCCATACTTACCGAAATTCTTTAAAACCACTTGACAACAGATATTAAAATAGTATAAAATATTCATAGAAAACAAAAATATAAATAGGAGATTAATATGGCAGATTTTGAAAAGAATCACGAGCTCGAGGAAGAGCTTGAGGAGAACATCATTACTCTTACCGATGACGAGACCGGTGAGGAGCAGGATTTTGAGATCTATGCGCAGGCAACTATCGATGACAAGCTTTACTTCGCTCTTGTTCCCGTAGAGGATGATGGCGAGGAGTACGTTATTCTCAGAGCTACCGTTGATGGCGATGATCTTATCTTTGAGACTATTGACGATGACGATGAGTTCGAGAAGGCAGAGGATTACTTCAACGATCTTCTCTTCAATGAAGTAGACTACGACGAGAATTAATTGATCTTTTCTCCTGCGGAGTGCGTGATATTGTGATATTTGGACCGACACACTTACAAAGGGAGTC
>JAZOUM010000041.1:0-6912 GCA_045658205.1 Eubacteriales bacterium
ACCAACTGGTACAGAAGCCAATACTACTATGACAGCGGCGAATGGAGAGCCACCTGGGTCGGTGAGGGCGGCGGCGTCCTCTACAATCAGGCTCCTCATCAGCTCGACCTCTTCCAATGGATCATCGGTATGCAGCCCTCCAAGGTACACGCATTCTGTCACTACGGTAAATGGCACGATATCGAGGTAGAGGACGACGTTACCTGCTACGTTGAATATCCCAACGGAGCTACAGGCGTATTTATTACCACCACTGCTGATGCTCCCGGTACCAACCGCTTTGAAGTAACCGGCACTCTCGGCACTCTCATATTTGAAAACAATAAGCTATATTATAAAGAACTCAAAAAGGACGAGAGAGTCCATTGCAAGGAATGTGACAAGGGCTTCGAGCTTCCAGAGCATCTCCCCATGGTAGAAATCGAGCTTGATAAGGAAAATCCCCAGCACGTAGGTATCCTTAACAATATCGCAAACGCAATACTCGGTCTTGAGCCGGTATACGCTCCCGCCAAGGACGGACTTGCCGGTGTACAGCTCGCTAACGCTATGCACCTCTCCTCCTGGCTCGGAGAGAGCGTTACCCTCCCCATCAACGATGAGCTCTTCTTTGAGGAACTCAAGAAAAGAATCGCGGTATCAAAGGTCAGAGAGGTTGCCGACGATGACAAAGTAGAGGCGCAGGGATAATGAAACGTAAATTCAGAGTCTGCGTGGTCGGTTGTGGTGTTATCTCAAAAAACCATATTCCATCACTTTTGAGACTCGAAAACATCGATATAGTAGCCCTTTGCGATATTGACGTAGGAAAGGCTGAAGAAAGACGAGATCAGTTCTCATTATCCGTACCGATTTACAAGGACTACGCAACTATGCTCGACGAGCAAAAACCGGATGCAGTACATATTCTCACCCCACACTATCTTCACACCGAGATGACACTTGCCGCTTTAGCAAGAGATATCAACGTGCTTCTCGAAAAGCCTACCTGTATAAAGGAAGAGGATCTGGAAACACTAATAGCCGCAGAGCGTAAAAGCAACGCTCGTGTATGCGTATCATTCCAGACCAGATACAATGAGACTATGACGAGGGCGCTTGAGATTGCAAACGCAGACGGAGGAGCTGTCTGCGGCTTCGGAACTATCGTATGGAATAGAAGCGACAGCTACTACGCTTCCGGTGATTGGAGAGGAAAATGGGCTACCGAGGGTGGCGGTGTTATGATCAATCAAGCTATACACACCATCGATCTGCTCTGTCTTTTCCTCGGAAAACCGAGAAAAGTTCAGGCTGATATATCAAAAATGAGGCATTGTGATTCCGTAGAGGTTGAAGATACCTGTACGTGCATCATCGACTTTGATGATGGAAAGCAAGCCAATCTTTTTGCAACCACTACCTTCCAAGGTCACGACTGCACAACACTCCATATTGAGACAAAAAACAATTGTATAGAGATACGTTCCGATCAAATATATCTCAATTCCAAAAAGCTTGAAACAGCTGAAATTTCCGAATATCTTGGTAAAAAATGCTACGGAAATTCTCACGGTATTTTGATTGAAAAATTCTATCAAGCGATAGAAAACGGCGCGGATATGCCTATATCTCTTGAAAGCTCTGCTCCTGCTGTCAAAATTATCTTAGGAGCCTACAAATCAAATAATCAAAAAATACTTTTATAAAAGGATGAAATGCTATGAACACCCTTAATCTTGATCTTAGCGGCAAGGTTGCCGTAGTTACAGGCGCGGGCGGCGTACTCTGCTCAGACTTCGCAAAAGCGATCGCAAAATGCGGCGCAAAGGTTGCTCTCCTCGACATCAATCTCGAAGCGGCAAGCGCATACGCAAGGGAGATAAACGATGACGGCGGTATCGCTATCGCGGTTAAAGCCAACTGTCTTGAAAAGGCTTCTCTCGAAGAAGCAAGACGCGAAGTAAATGAAAAGCTCGGTCCCTGTGATATCCTTATCAACGGAGCTGGTGGTAACAACCCCAGAGCGACAACTGTAAACGAGTACTTCGACGCAGATCTCATCGACAATCCCGATGCGCAGGACTTCTTTGGTCTTACTCCCGAGGGATTCAAGTTTGTGCTTGACCTTAACGTAACCGCAGCATTCCTTACCACTCAGGTGTTTGCTCTTGATATGGCAAAGGCCGGCAGCGGCAACATAATCAACATCTCTTCTATGAACGCCTTCAGACCTCTTACCAAGATCCCTGCGTACAGCGCGGCTAAGGCGGGTGTATCCAACTTTACACAGTGGCTTGCGGTACACTTTGCAAACTCCGGTATCAGAGTTAACGCTATCGCTCCCGGCTTCTTCGTATCTAACCAGAACAGAGCCCTTCTCTTCAACAACGACGGTACCCCCACAGCGAGAACCGAGAAGATCCTTCGCGGCACTCCTATGAATCGCTTTGGCGAGGCATCCGAGCTTCTCGGAGGTCTGTTGTTCTTCCTCAACGATCAGGCTTCAAGCTTTATCACGGGCGTTGTACTTCCTATTGACGGCGGCTTCTCCGCATACTCGGGCGTATAATTTTATAAGGATACAAAAACAAAACAAGATCGGAGCTCCGAAATCAACGGTGCTCCGATCTTGTTTTATTAAGCTAATAACAAATTACTGTGTAACAACGGTCTGACGCATTGCTCTGATTTCCTTAGCGGAAATGAAGTGATTCTCAAGATACTTACGGATCAAAAGAGGTCTCTTGATACCAGTAAGATCAACGTCCCACTTGCCGATAGCGTCAATCTTGATATCGCCATAGTTAAATACTCTGCCCCAGAAAGGACGGTTAACGTGGCAGGAAAGGACCTTGGGGAACATGCATCTTTCTTCAACCTTGTTGAATACGCCCTTCTTTTTAATTACAAAGCTGTCGTAAAACTCAACGGTCTGATGTCTGAGCTTAACAACGTCAACAATAATCAAAATAAGAGGAATGATGAGCCAGAAGAAAAGAATTCTCCAAAGCTTGAATGCTGGAAGTATTGTTTTTCTCGCTATGATATGAGGTCTGTTTATAGTCATTTTACGTCTCCTTCTCGGCAAAAACGCCATAGATATCATTTAACAATTATATTATATAGGATATTTGTGTGAATGTCAATAATAAAAACGTAAATTTATCGTTTAATTTATATTTCTTTTTTACTTTTTCTATCCAAACGTATCAAGCCTATGATAGCGGACGAAATAGCCACGCACTCATTTACTATGCCGGGCACCGAGCCAAAAGCGATATCATACGTCAGCATACACAAAGATATCGGGAATACAAATATGCGAGAAAGCTTTGGCTTAGCTATAAAGAAGCTGACAACGGCAAGACACGACGCAACGCACGTCAAAAGTGAGAAAATGTTATTCCAAGTGAGCGCAGTGCAAACTATAGCTATCAAAATGAAGGTTGGAAGCCACAAGATGCCCTTGCTCTTTTCCCTGTCTCTCTTGTAAAATATCAGCTCTCGCAAAGCCGCGATCACACATACGACAGCGCCGGAATACGCACCTATAAAAGCATAATGTCCTATCCAAATTATATCAATTATCAGCTTATACAAGAGTAAAGATTCCCTCTTCTTCTGCTGATACAAGGCGATTGTAAAGAGTATCCCTACAAAGCCGCAAATATCCGAAACTAATTTCATCAAATGAACTCCTACGTCAAAGAGTAGCGCAAACGCTCAAATATTTTAACATATTTATCGTGATATGTCAATATTGCGTCTTTACAAAACCGTGTATATATGATATAATTTGTGTAATAAATATATGAACAAATGGAGCGTATATATGGACAATATATTTACTATAACACGTATAGAGGGCGAATACGCCTATCTCACACCTGTAAACGATGGCGAGGAGATCTTTATTGCTATTGCTCTTTTACCGTATGGCGCAGACATAGGCATGAAGGTCGTATGCGAGAACTTCTCGTTTTCGATTTGTGAGTGAAGCTTGTAAGTTTCATCGATGTGTCTAACGCTTGTTTTATATAAAATTGAATATAAATTCTTTTGATTATAACGTAAAATCAGCGAGTTGCTTATATGTGATGCTTTATTAAAGACATCACACGAAACCACTTGCTGATTTTTATATTTTCATAAATTACCGCGTATAAATCAGTACGGACTTACGCCTTCGGCGAAAATTATCAAAGGCGCAACTGCCCAAGGATGGCACAGGCTTGTATTCCATTTTTGATCCTTGCCCCACGCCTCGAAGGTGAGTGTAGCTCCCTCGGATATCATATTAAGCCATGCTCCTTCATCCTTTGTCAATTCAAGACAAAGATCTTGCTCACCCGAAAGTTTAAGCGCTGCAAGGGCGAAATATGCTGTGTAAACACCCATTGAAGTGAGACGCTTTTCTCGGATATGATCTACAAGAGCGCATTTAATATCTGCATCGTCCGTGCCTATTCCAAATAAGAGCGGAAATACCGATGAATGTACAGCGCTATGCTCCGTTGTTGAGGCATCGGTATACAGTCCCGTTTTTTCATTATAAAAGGCTTTGATAAAGCTTTTTTCGGTATTTTCTAATTCTAAATCACGATCTTTACCTAAGCTACGACACATTTGTGTCATAGCGATCTTTAGACCGTACCAAAGAGCATTTATCACATTATGAACACCATTTCCAATCGGCTTTGTTAAAGGGAAATCATAACCGTCACGCAGGTTTGTCGGCCAATCGACCATATTCCACTCAACCACGCCCTCAACAAGACCGTCTTTGTTCTCATATCGAGAATAATACTCGTACATACGCGTCATATACGGCTCACATTCGTTAAGGAATTCAAGATCTCCACTCTCGCGATATATCCAATTAATTAGCGCCGGGAGAACAAGAGAATAATCAGCTATTTCTTGCATAAAGCTTGAACGTGAAACGGCCATAATTCCATCCGTAATAAACGAGGACTCAAGAAAGCCTCGCACAGCATGCTTAAGCATACGAAAATCACCGGTAAGTATCGCTTGCGCTCTGCCGGAAACCATAAGATCACCAAGATAGGTTCCCTTCTCTCTTATCGGACAATCCGAAAATTTATCCTGCGTGCTGTATTTTATAGTGTTTTTGCAAAGATTTAATATCGCTGAAAGCTTATCGTTTTCGGTACTGTACATCGCCTTTTCGGTATATGGATAGTGTCGTACTTTCATACGGATATCGGTTACTGTCGCGCCCTCAGGAGCGAGTATATCCGCATAACGGAAAGCCTTGTAATCGTATTCCAAAAACTCATCTATCTCACCGGAGAGTATCATTTTCTGCTCACAACGGCAATTACAGCGCATATCGTAACGAACGCCGCCATCGGATGAAAGCTCTTCACCATAGCGAACGAGCACCTCGTCATCACACTTCCCTTTGACGTTAAAAATCAACGTACCAACAGCCTCGGTAGCGAAGTATAATCTATACCCGCCCGAAAATCTTTCAGTCCTATCGGGATAAACGTCGTATATATCAAGCATATCTATAGGTGACGGTGAAAGATTCCAATCAGGATTGGTGTGCGCCTTGGCGTATCCAAAATCGCTGTCATCAAAATCTACGTTCTGAAAGCCGCAATCCGCGCTACGAGCATCGTAGCACTCGTTATAGACAGTTTCGTATCCGAGCATTCCACACTCGGTATAAGCCGTGTGATACTTGCACTTAAAGCTCTCGTCGCTCTCAAGCGCCTTTTTACCATCGATATAAAGCTCGCACCAAAGCATTTGTCTCAAGTCACCCGATACCCATACGCGATTTATAAGACCTTGGTAATATGAGTGCACAGCTAAAAGGTTATCACCCTCTCGCAGAAACTCGGTAACGTCAATTTCGTTGTAAAAATAAGCGTGAGGATAGCCCGCAGTCGGTCCTTCACCCACGTATTTGCCATTGAGATACAGCTTATAGTAATCGTCAGCGCTGATGCGGATAACAGCCTTTTCAAAATTAGGAAGCGTAAAGCTTTTTCTGTAAATTATATGCTTGTTCCTAAGCTCCTTCGGATGCGCCGCCGTTATAGGATCGTTGGGATCATCACGATCATATATACTTCTGCCGTCATCACCAAGCTCTTTGTGATAGACGTTTATTGGCATCAAATTATAAAAATCAGGGTGTGAAATAAACATACTGTCCCCCTATTGTTGTGTTACCTACATTATATCAAAGGTTGAACGCTATTTCAAGATTGAATTTTAATTATAATAGTGAGTATTGTTAATCACGTAGAGATGATGGGGCTCAATGTAAGAATTTTCGTGGACAAAATGTGGACAAAAGCGAAAACAGAACAAAAAAAGACTCCCGAACTGTGATGTTCAGGAGTCCTAAAAAGTGGCTAAAAGCCTTGATTTTATTGATTACTTGCTTGCCTGCTCAATAGCAACTGCCACTGCAACAGTCATACCAACCATGGGGTTGTTACCTGCGCCGATGAGACCCATCATCTCTACGTGAGCGGGAACGGAAGAAGAGCCTGCGAACTGAGCGTCGCCGTGCATTCTACCCATAGTATCGGTCATACCGTAGGAAGCAGGACCTGCAGCCATATTATCGGGGTGAAGAGTTCTACCTGTACCACCACCGGATGCAACGGAGAAGTACTTAACGCCATTCTCGTTACACCACTTCTTGTAGGTACCTGCAACGGGGTGCTGGAATCTGGTGGGGTTGGTGGAGTTACCGGTGATAGAAACACCAACGTTCTCAAGACGCATAATTGCAACGCCTTCCGGAACGCTATCAGAGCCGTAGCATCTAACCTTTGCTCTGTCACCGTTGGAGTAAGCGATTTCTTTAACGATCTTAACCTCTTCTGTATAAGGATCGAACTCTGTCTGAACGTAGGTAAAGCCGTTGATTCTCGAAATGATCAT
>JAZOUM010000042.1:0-6545 GCA_045658205.1 Eubacteriales bacterium
CTTCTTCTCTGGTTACAGACCTCAGTTCTACTTCAGAACTACCGACGTTACCGGTATCATCACTCTTCCTGAGGATGTTGAGATGTGCCGTCCCGGCGATAACGTTAACATGAACGTTGAGCTTATCAGCCCCATCGCTTGCGAGAAGGGTCTTCGTTTCGCTATCCGTGAGGGTGGTAGAACCGTAGGTTCCGGCGTTGTTGCAGAGATTCTCTAATTCTGAGTTTCTAAACAAACCGAATTATAAGCTATAAATAAAGTTACCCGGCAGGTGCTTTCATAGGCATTTGCCGGGTAATTTAATTATAGATGAACTGATTATCTTCACGGTATATCATTTAATTCTTGCGTTATTTAAACTGAATAATCCTACAATTTCTTTGGGGAATGGTGAAAATCCATATCGGCAGTGATGCGCTTTTTGCGACGAGTCTGCGAGGAGTCATATCCTGACAAGGTACAATCCTTGACCGACGGTTATAGTCCGGATGAAAAAAGAGATTTGTAAAATTGCGTATAATATGCATTTTTCTCTTTCCTCATAAGGGTGTTGTGCCTTTATGAGTTTTTCTTTTTTACCCCTTAAAACCTGTCTTTGTAATTATTAATTTACAAAAAGCTCAAAATACGATACCAAATCAAGAGGTATAAAATGAAAAAGCAAACCACAATTTCAAACGACACAAAAAGAATTTGCGGTATTGCGGCATTTTCCGCAATGGCGTACGTCGTTACCTTGATAATACATATACCTATTCCTGTCCTTACCTTTAACTTCACACTTGACTTTAAGGATGCGCTTATATGCATCGGAGCGTTTCTTTACGGACCTGTAGCGGGAGTTATTATATCATTTATCGCGGCATTTATAGAGTTCGTATCAATAAGCGGTACCGGAGTGCAGGGACTTGTGATGAATTTTGCTTCATCGGGTGTATTCGCTTTTGTTTCGGCATTCATTTATTCCCGTCGCAAAAATTTGAATATGGCGATAATCGGCTTATATTCGGGCGTTGCCGCAATGGTGGCGGTTATGATGGGGCTCAATCTTTTGATTACGCCTCTATACACCGGTTTACCCGTATCTGCCGTAGCATCAATTATTCCTACCGTGCTTTTACCCTTTAATCTCGCAAAGGGACTTACAAACGGAGCGATAGCTCTTATGCTCTATAAGCCGGTTGTAATAGCGATGCGTAGGGCTAAGCTTATTCCTCCATCCAAGCAAAAGAAGGCGTCTGAGGATGCCTATGCTTCCGGATATTCTCCGGATAAATTCAGTAAGCAGTCTATTTTTACATTGATATTCGGTGGCGTAACCTTGGCGGTAGCTGTGATTATTTTTGTAATTATTATATAAGCAAAAGCGCTTGCTTCGGTTTGATCCGTTGCAAGCGCTTTTGCGTTTTTAGCTTTGTCCGGCTGTGAGTTTGATGATCAGACTCATATCGTCGGGCTGAACCTTAGCTTCGTGTGCAGCCTTATTTCTGACGACTTGACCACATCTTTCGCATCTGTGTATGATTACGTAGCCCTTCTTGGGATCGGGCTCGGCTTTGATGGGGCGGAGTATACCACCGCAGTCATTGGCTCTGTCTCCGGGATTTATATCAACGTGGAGCGAGCATAGACAAAACGGACAGTGGTTGCGAGAGGTATATCCGAGCGGAAGGACCTCCTTGCCACAGCTCTTACATATAAAGCCGTTATCGTTTTTTGTAAATCTTTTGTTTTCCATATTGTCCCTTTTTGTATTATTTCTCCTCCTTGTGGCAGAATAATTATATAAACGCCTCAGGAGGAATAATGAAAAAAGTATTGGGAATTCTTGCGCTTAGCTGTATTTGTATTATGCTTGGATTGTCTGTAAAATGGAGCAGGGATAAAAGTATTAGTCTCATATCTATGCTCGAAAATACAGAGATATCGGGTGAATTGTTATGAAATGTTTACTTTCCTACGCAGAATTTTGCGAAAATGTCACCGACTATAGAATCGGAAACTGCGCGTCCGTCAAGCTCGGATATCGCTCCGATAGCCATTTCTATATCCGAGGATGCAGCATCAGCAGGCAGACCGAGTCGATAGGCGTCGATTGCCGTGTCTACAAACGCGCGAGCGCGAAGCAAAGATGCATGCTGGCGCGCAGAGGATACAATGGCGTCTTGCCCGCAAGATATCTTCTCGTCGGTAAAGAGCGCGTTGACTAGCGCAGATAGCTTTTCCGTAGCGCCTGTGTTGTCCTTATCTGCCGATATAGTTATTACCTCTCCAAATATATCGGGCAAGAGAGAAGAGTCAAACGCGGGTGCTCCTCCTTCGGTAAGATCGCATTTATTGAGTATGCATATCTTGTAGCCCGGGGCTTTGGATATTTCCTCGGACAACTCCCTATCGCTTTCATCAAACGGGCGTGAGAGGTCGAATACGGCGAGGATAAGCTCGGATGACATAATACGCTCCTTGCTTCTGCCAATGCCTATTTTTTCTACCTTGTCGATCTCATTGCCCGATCTTACGCCGGCTGTATCAATTATATTAAGCTTGACGCGACCGAGTGATACCGTTCTTTCAAGAATATCTCTCGTAGTGCCCGCAACGTCTGTTACTATAGCGGCGTCCTCGCCTATAAGCATATTGTATAGGGTGCTTTTTCCTACGTTGGGCTTACCGCATATAACCGTGGATATACCCTCGTTTATCGCTCGTCCCGTCTTATAGGTATCTATCAGTCTTGCAAGATCGCCTCTGATCTTCAAAAGACCGTTCAGAGTTTCCTCATCGGTGAATTCACCGAGATCTTCATCGGGATAATCTATTCTCGCGTAGATCGAGCTCATAAGCGATGTAAGATCGGATCGTATTGAGCTTATAGCTTCTGCCAATTTAACTCTTGCAGGACTTGCTGAGAGTCTGATCTGCTCGTGGCTTGTAGCCTCAAGAAGCGTACCGATAGCCTCCGCTTCGGAAAGTGAGAGCTTACCGTTAATGAAGGCGCGTCGTGTAAACTCGCCGGCAGTAGCGGGTACGGCTCCTGCTATAAACAAGGATTCAAGCACCGTTCTTGTTACGAGTGAGCCTCCGTGACAGCTGATCTCTACTGTATCCTCACCCGTGTATGAACGAGGGGCAGGGAATAGTGTGATCATACCGTCATCGATCTTTTCTTCATTATATAATATATAGCCGTATATCTGGGTTCTTGCCGGATAGTCGGTTATTTTTTTATTACTCACAGGGCGAAAAACACGCTCTGCAATTTCTATAGATCCCGCGCCGCTCATTCTGATAACGGCAACCCCACCCTTGCCGGGTGGGGTTGAGATTGCTGCAATTACGTTCCCGTGCATGCCTTATTTGATGTCGCTGTCGTCAATGCTTTCAGCGTAGTTCTCGGACTCGTCGGGATAGGTCTGCTTTACGGTCTCGGTCTCAGCCTCGTCGTTGTCTGCAGATACGCTCTCCTCGATGTCATCAAGTCTTACGTCGTCCTCGGTGGGAGCGAACTCCTCTGCAAGAGAGGTAGACTTCTTATCCTCCTCAAAGATGCCCTGAGGCTTCTTGTCGGTAAGGAAAATAACGATCTTACGGTTGTTATCGGAACCGATAGAGTTGGTGGATACACCCTCAATACCCTGAATTTCAGAGTGGATGATTCTTCTCTCGTATGCGCTCATAGGCTCAAGCATAACGCTTCTTCTGTTGCGAAGAGCCTTCTGCGCCATTCTGCGAGCAAGAGCTCTGAGAGTTTCCTCTCTCTTTGCTCTGTAGCCCTCAATGTCAAGGGTAACACGGCTCTTGTCTCTCTCGCCGTGGATGTTCTTTCTTGCAGATGCAAGGTTTGCAAGATACTGAAGAGCGTCAAGAGTATCGCCGTGATGACCGATAAGAGTAGATGCGTCATCACCCTTAATGGTAATTCTTCTTGTACCGTCATCGCATGAGTAGAGCTCTGCGGTAGCGTTAAGACCGATGTCGAGTATAACGGTTCTTATGAAGTCGTAGGACATATCCTCGCCCTCAGCAACCTCGCGGCGCTCGAACTTAAGCTCACACTCGGGGATAACCTGACTCTTGGGCTTGGACTCCTCGCCGCCCTCGCGGTTCTGACTCTGGGGCTTTTTCTTATGCTTCTTTTTCTTGGGCTTCTGAGCCTCGGTAGCGTTTTCGGTTACCTCAGCGGTAGCTGTCTCTTCAGCTTCCTTTACTTCGGTGTTTACCTTAGGCTCTTGGTGTCTCTCAGTTCTTTCGGGTCTATCCTTTTTTCGCTCGGGTCTTCTGCGTCTTTCTTCCTTGTCGGGAATCTCTATAGATGCCTTAACCTGAGCATCCTTTGCGCCAAATCCCATGAAGCCCTTTTTACCGTAGTAGAGGACCTCAAATTTTACGTCATCAAGCTCGCCTGCGCCGAGAAGCTGTCTCGCGGTAGCGTAAGCCTCTTGCACAGTCTTACCTGTTGCAATGATTTCCTTAATCATATCTAAAACCTTTCTTTAAATCGTCAATTAGTCTTTTATTTCGGGCATATCGCCGCTGGTGTGATTTTCCTTTGATGCCTCGGTTTTGGGCGCGTCGGGTAACACGTCGTAATCGTCGTCATCGATGTAGTGCAGAGAACGGTACTTGGGCTGAGATTTTGCAACCTCTCTCTGCGCCTTTTCAGCCTCTCTTTGTGCCTTATGGAAGCTCTTGATCTCTTCCTCGGTGAACTTGGGCATGGGCATAGCCTTTGCGATAATGAAGGACTGGATAAGTCCGAGCAACGCCTGGAACGTCCAGTAAAGACCAAGCATACCGGAGAAGTTGAACGCCATAAAGAGTGTCATGGCGGGGAACATAATGTCCATCATTCTCATAGATGCCTGTGTCTGAGGATCCTGAGTCTGAGCCATGGGGTTGCCGTTGAACTTACGGGTGAGCCACATGGAAACCCACTGAGCTGCCGCAGCAAGCACGGGGATGAGACAAAGGATGAGATTGAAGCTCTTGAGCGAAGGAGTTTCCGCAAGGTTTACTCCGAAGAAGTTGAAGTCGGGAATAGTGTAGTAATCAAGGCCGAGTCCTTCAATAACGGCAATTCTATCATCACGGGTCTTGAGAGTTTCAGAGTTCTGCTCGAACATTCCAACCTGACCGGGAACCTTATCCTCGACGTAGTAGTTGATAGCGTTGATAACCTTGATCTCAGAGCCCTTGGGGAGCTTATCGAGAGCGTCGATCTCCTCGTCAAAGGTTACTTCCTTGTATACCTCAAGGATTATCTTATCTCTATCGGGATTCTCGATGGTATCTACGGGCTTTGCAATGTAGGAGAGGGGGTTGTTGATAACCGTGTAAAGAAGCATAATGAGAGGGAGCTGGATAAGGAGAGGGAGACAACCCGAGAGGGGGCTGTAGCCTTCCTTCTGCTGAAGCTCCATGATCTCCTGCTGCTGCTTCTGCATAGTGCGCTGGTCGGTTCTGCCTTTATACTTAGCCTTGATGAGCTCGATCTTGGGAGCGAGTCTCGCCATAGCTATCTGATTTTTCTGCTGTTTAATTGAGAATGGTAAAAGTACAATTTTGAATACTAACGCATAGAGCAAAAGAGCTAATGCGTAACCTCCGGTAATGCCCTCAAAGAAAGCGAGCATTGCGCCGAGGAATCTGTAAAGCCATCCAAACATTTCTTAGTTTTCCTTTTCTTGATTTGTGTGGTCGTTAATTTCTGCTTTCTCCCTGTTATCTGCGTTCTTAGGATTGCGAAATCCTTTCTCTGGTACGGGATCGTATCCACCCTTGCAAAACGGATTGCATCGGAGTATCCTCCATACCGTAAGGACCGTTCCTACGAAAAAGCCACGTTTTTGAAATGCCTCTACGGCATAGGCAGAGCAGGTTGGTGTGAACCTGCAGCAGTTCGGTTTTATGGGAGAAATAAACTTTTGGTACAGGCGTATAAGCCATATCATCAGATGCTTCATATTAATCTTTGAACATACCGAGCTTTGTGAATGCCTCGGTAAGCTGAAGCTTGATATCCGTGCTCTTCGCTTTTGTGGCGGCGTGTCGTGCCGCAATTACGATAAGGAAGCCGACCTTTAAGGGTCTTTCCTTCTCAACCTGTCTTAGACCTTCGCGAAGAACTCTTCTTGCGCGGCTACGTACCACGGCGCCGCCAAGTGCTTTTGAGGTCGTCAAGCCTATACGGTTGACGGTCTTTTTTTCTGGATGCGACTTTGCCAGTCGCTTTGCCGCATAATCGGGTAGTATATATACTGCAAGAGCCGATGTCACTGCTCTTTTACCCTTTGAATACGCTTTGGAATACAAATGATTTTCGCATATTGCTCTGAATTTCATAATCTCTCCATTCGTGCGTCTTATTTTGACGGAGTAGGATTACTAAACAAAAACCCCGATAAAATTCGCAAGAGGCGTTTTATCGGAGGTTTTGTATGTCGTATTAACGACTGTCACACTGTGTGACCCGTAGTTGCGGCGCGACCGCATTCAATTAATAGGTGAGCTTAGCTCTTCCCTTGGCGCGTCTTCTCTTAAGAACT
>JAZOUM010000043.1:0-19320 GCA_045658205.1 Eubacteriales bacterium
GCACCATTTGGATCTGCGACCTTGGTACCGAGAACTATAACTGTCCCGGCTTCTGGCCTGATGCGACTAGATATAGATACTACGTAATGAAGCCCGAGGGTAATAACACCATAGCTATCTCCTCCACTCCCGCTGCCGTTCCTTACGGTCAGACTCTTGACGGCGTTGCTAACGCAATCGACTTCCAGAGCAACGAGTACGGCTCATACGTTGTTTACGATATGGGTACCACTCTTGGCGAGGAGGTAACCAGCTGGAACCGCGGTATGCTTCTTACCAATGACAGAAAGACAACTGTTGTTCAGGATGAGATAGTATTTAAGAGCGCTCAGACTGTATATTGGTTCGCTCACTATTCTCTCAGCAACGTTGATACCGTTAAGATTTCCAGTGACGGTAGAACTGCGTACATGCAGAGAGAGACAAACGAGACCGGTGATCACGGTGAAAAGCTCTACCAGACTCTCAGACTTACCCTTCTTTCCAACAACAAGACTCTTAAGTTCGAGGTTATGGACTGCTATACCTTCGTTCACACCTCAGGTAGCGAGGCTACTTACTCTCCCGACGACGTAGCTAAGCTCGGCACTGTTGCAGAGAATTCCAGAAACAACTATAGAAAGCTTGCTATCAACAGCGGTGACTTCTCTCTTGGATTTGAGGTTGCTGTAGTTATCGAGCTTATCGATACTGATACTGTAGGTTCTCAGAGAGAGCTTGAGACCGGTTACGAGTACCAGAGCATGAGCAAGTGGGAACCCAAGGCTGACGTTCGTGGCATCAAGGTTGATGATGGCAACACCGTTGCAAAGCGTGGCGCTCCCAACATCAATCTCCACCTCGTTCAGAGCATTGCAAGAATTAAGGACTTCGATGCTAAGGGCACCATCTTTACCACTAAGGTAGCTGAGTTCTATCGCGCAATTACCGACGCTCATTACGCAGACAGAATGTTCGGCGTTGATATGCCTGCTGAGTTTGCGGCGGATGTTGAGGCGTTCATGGCTTACAGCGAGGCTTACAACGGTTACCGCAAGGCAATCGAAAGTCTCCAGAAGCAGCAGTACGACTTCTCTTACAAGCTTATGGGCTTGAAGTAAACAAAATATAGGGAAACCTAAAACAAAACGAGTGAGGAAGATTTGTTCTTCCTCACTCTTACTTTATACGTATTTTAATTTTAGGATAAAAAATCCGCTCAAAAGATTTTGTATTTTATACGTAGCGCACGTATAAAAAGCATATTTATGTTGAAAAAGCTTTTTATTTATAGTATAATAGATAAAAGGAATGGCGATAACGCCTTATTGAAGGGTAAAGAAATGAAAATAGTAGACATAATAAAAGGAAATAGGCCTTCTCTTTCATTTGAGGTTTTCCCGCCTAAGAGCTTTGACAGCTTTGAGTCGGCGCGTCGCGCGGCAGAAAGTATAGCCGAGCTTTCGCCGGGATATATGAGCGTGACGTACGGCGCGGGTGGGACTACGGATATTTATACTGCGGAAATATCAGCGGCTATCGCAGAAAAGGGGGTAACACCTCTTGCACATCTGACATGCGTTATGGCGGATGAGGCTAAGGTGGATAGCGTTCTTTCGTCATTGAGACGCTTGGGTATAGAAAACGTACTTGCTCTCAGGGGAGATATGCCGGTTGGTATCACCGAGCATACCGGTGTTTATAAACACGCATCGGATCTTACGGCTAAAATACGTAGCGCAGGTGGATTTTGCATCGGAGGCGCTTGTTATCCGGAGGGGCATCCGGAAAGCGAGTCTATAGATCGCGATATAGAAAATCTTAAAATAAAGATAGACGCGGGATGCGAGTTTTTGACCACGCAGATGTTTTTTGATAATGATATCATATATAACTATATGGATAAGCTTGTTTCGGCGGGAATATCCACTCCGGTCGTTCCCGGGATAATGCCTGTGACAAACGCTAAGCAGATCTCTCGAATCATATCGATCTCGGGAAATGCTTTGCCAAAGAAATTTATGCGTATTATAGACAGATACGGAGATGATGCCGCTGCAATGAAGCAGGCGGGAGTTGCGTTTGCCATAGAACAGATAGTAGATCTATATGCGGGCGGATTTAACGCCGTACACGTTTATTCTATGAATAAGCCCGACGTTGCCGCATCCATACGGTCGGGCGTATCCGATATAATAGGAATAAAAAAGGATAATTGATAGGATGATCTACGAGAGTGTAAATGCGAGGGAGCTTGTGATTGATAAGCGAGAGCTTTCCGCAAGACTCGGCGCTCCGTGTGAGCCGGGAAATGTCGGTATAGAGCGCGCGTATCAAAGGCTCGTAGCTGTCGCAAGTCCCGCTTACGTGGCGGTACGTGTCAAAATAAATAGAGAAAATGATGCGCTTTGCATTGGCGGCATACAAACATATAGCAGGGCGCTTGTTAAGGTGTGCGAATCGTGCGACGAGTGCTTTTTGCTATGCGCAACCTTGGGCGTAGGCGTTGATAGACTCGTTATGAAGACGGCTACGGTATCGGCAAAGGATGCTTTTGAAATTGACGCGGTAGCAGATGCTTTTATAGAGGCGTTGTGTGATCTTGCCGAAAAAAAGATTTCTCACGGTTTGGATACGAGGGCGCGATTCAGTCCCGGATATGCAGATCTTGAACTGTCCTTTGGCGAGGGAATAATCTCTCTTACGGATGCGCAAAGGTTTCTTGGTATAAGGCTTACCGCCACGGGGCTTATGGTCCCTAAAAAGAGTGTAAGCGCAATAATCGGTATAACCGGTAGGCGTGGAGAATAAAATGGGAAAAATTACGAAAAAAATTAAAAAGGAACGCCTGATATTCGACGGTGGTACGGGTACTTCGCTATTTAAATGCGGATTAATGCCCGGCGAACCGACGGAGGTGATGAATGCACGTAATAGAGAAGCGGTACGTGATTTACATCTATCTTATCTTAACGCAGGCGCAGATATAATCAAAACAAACAGCTTTGGCATTAATTCTTTAAAATGCGATAACTTGGAGCGTGAGCTTTCCTTGGCTGTGGATATCGCCAAGGAGGCTGTAAGAATCAGTCAAAAGGAGGCGTACGTCGCCTTTGACGTAGGTCCTACCGGCAGGATGCTTAAGCCGTTTGGTGATCTCGACTTTGAGGATGCCGTAGAGATATTTGCAAAAAACATGAGGTTCGCAGAGCCTCTGGGCGCAGATCTTATACTTATAGAGACAATGAGTGATCTTTATGAGACAAAGGCGGCAGTACTTGCCGCAAAGGAAAATAGCTCCCTTCCGATCTTCGTTACCTGCGCGTTTGGACAGGATGGCAAGATGTTGACCGGCGCTACGCCTGAGGCGGTGGTAGCCATGCTTGAAGGAATGGGCGTTGATGCCATAGGAATGAATTGCTCGGTAGGGCCTGAACACATGCTCAAGCTTTTGCCCGAGTTGGTAGCTGTTACTTCAACTCCGATCATACTTAATCCGAACGCGGGACTGCCTAAGGTTGTAGATGGCGAGACCGTATACGATATGTCGCCAACGGAATTTGCCGACGTTATGGCAGAGGCGTGTAAAATGGGGGCTACCATCGTTGGTGGTTGTTGTGGAACCACACCCGAGCATATCAAAGCTTTGGCAAACGCGTTGAAGGATATACCCGTGTTACTTCCCGAAAGCAAAGACGTAACACTCGTATCATCCTATACCCATGCGGTAAGGGTAGGGGACGTGTCAAAAATAGTTGGTGAACGTATAAATCCCACCGGTAAGCCTCGTCTAAAGGAGGCTTTGCGCTCAGGTGATGTCTCATACATTTTATCACTTGCTCTTTCTGAGGAGGAGAGCGGAGCGCATATCCTTGACGTGAACGTAGGACTTGCTGATATTGACGAATGCGAGATGATGTGTCGAGTTATTAAAGAGGTACAAACTGTAACCGATCTGCCCTTGCAGATCGACTCCTCAAGAGCTGAGGTTATTGAATCGGCTTTGAGGATATATTCCGGAAAGCCTCTTATAAATTCGGTAAACGGATCTGACAAAAGTATGAGGTCAATATTCCCACTTGTGAAAAAATACGGCGGAACGCTTGTAGCCTTAACTATGGATGAAAACGGAATACCTGAAACGGCGGCTGAAAGAATGGCTATAGCCGACAGGATAGTTGCCGAGGCGGCAAAGTGGGGTATAGATAAGAAAGAGCTTGTATTTGATCCTCTTACGCTTACCGTTGCATCGGGAGAAAGTAACGCCCTTGTAACTCTTGATTCGGTCAAAATGCTTAAGGCTAAGGGGTATAACTGCATCCTTGGTGTTTCCAACGTGTCGTTTGGATTGCCGAGTCGTGAGACGGTCAACTCCTCCTTCTATACGGCGGCGCTTTTCGGAGGCCTTGATTTAGCTATAATAAATCCGGAGAATGAGGCGATGATGAGCGCGTATCACGCTTATCTTGCGCTTTCCTCAAATGACGCAGGATGTCAGAGGTACGTGGATTACGCTACCACACGTCTTGCGGAGAAAAAGCAGGGTACCGTGTTGACTAAAAGTGACGTATCATTAGCTGAGGCTATAGAAAAGGGGCTTAAGGAGGAGGCTCGTCTGATAAGTGAGCGATTGATAGAAGCGACGGACGGTCTTGAGATCATCAACACTCATATAATTCCGGCTCTCGATAAGGTGGGCTTGGGATTTGAAAAAGGGAAGGTGTATCTGCCGCAGCTGCTTATGAGCGCCGAGGCTGCAAACAGCGCGTTCTCGGTCATCAGAGCGAAGGCGGATATTCCAAAAGGAGATGGCTCTAAGAAGCTGGTACTTGCTACTGTTAAGGGCGATATACACGATATAGGTAAAAACATCGTTAAGCTTATATTTGAGAGCTACGGATACGAAGTCGTGGATCTCGGACGAGACGTACCTAAGGAAGTGATATTAAAGGCTCTTCGTGATAGCGGAGCCATGCTTCTTGGATTGAGCGCTCTTATGACTACTACGCTTCCGGCCATGGAGGAAACCGTAGCGCTTATAAAGAATGAGCTTCCCCGTGTCAAGATATTGGTTGGTGGAGCGGTTCTTACAGAAACCTACGCGAAGCGAATAGGCGCTGATTTTTATGCTCCGGACGCTATTAGCGCGGTAAAATTCGTTGACGGTAATTAACGTTTGATCTTATATAGCAAAAAAACACTTACGATTTGGCAACAAAGCCTCGTCGTAAGTGTTTTTTATATGATTTTATATATAGGAATTATCTCTGGATACGACCCGATCCGTCGCCGCCTGCAAGCTTTTCAACCTCAGCAAGAGTAACCATGTTGTAGTCACCCTCGATAGAGTGCTTAAGAGCAGATGCCGCAACAGCAAACTCAACTGCGCCCTGAGCGGACTTGCCGTTGAGGAGAGCGTAGATAAGACCGCCACCGAAGGAGTCACCGCCGCCTACACGGTCGATTATGTGGAGGTCGTACTTCTTGGAGAAGCAGTACTCGTCTGCCTTAACGTCGTAAAGCATTGCGGACCAACCGTTGTCAAATGCAGAACGGCTCTCACGAAGAGTGATAGCAACGTACTCAAATCCGAACTTGTCAGCGAGCTGCTTTGCAACGGACTTGTAGCCCTCGTGGTTGAGCTTACCGCCGTAGATATCGGTAGCCTCAGCCTCGATACCGAATACGTCCTTTGCGTCCTCCTCGTTGGAGATGCATACGTCAACGTACTGGCAAAGCTCGGTCATAGCTGCGCGAGCTTCTTCTCTGGTCCAGAGGTTACCGCGGTAGTTAAGGTCGCAGGAGATCTTAAGGCCGTGAGGCTTAGCTGCCTTACAAGCGTCCTTACAAATTTCTACAACGTTTGCGCCAAGAGCGGGAGTGATACCGGTGAAGTGGAACCAATCAGCGCCCTCAAAGATCTTTTCCCAATCGAAGTCCTCACGAGAAGCCTTAGAGATTGCGGAATTAGCACGGTCATAAATGCATACGGAGCCACGCTGAGACGCGCCCTTCTCGTTGAAGTAGATACCTACTCTGTCGCCGCCGCGAACGATCTTAGAGGTATCAACGCCGTAACGACGAAGGCTGTTAACCGCAGCCTGTCCGATTGCGTGAGCAGGAAGCTTAGTAACGTAGGAAGCATCCATACCGTAGTTAGCGAGGGATACTGCAACGTTTGCCTCACCGCCACCAAAAGTAAACTCTACGTGATCGCACTGAACGAATCTCTCGTAGTTGTAGGGCTGGAGTCTGAGCATAAGCTCACCAAAAGTAATAACCTTCATTTTGAAAATTCCTTTCATGGATTATATTTTTGAATTTATTTGCATACACATATATTGTAACAAATACTTATCCAAAAATCAAGTGCCCATTATATATTTTTAGGAACATTTAAGACGTTTTTAATATAATGCTTGAAAAAAAGCAAAAGAGCCCGTAAAACGAGCTCTTGAGAGTGTTAATTTGTTGATTTGATTTCCTCAAGGCATACGCGACATATCTTCTTGCCTTTGAATTCGACTACATCCGTATCGGACGAGCAGAAGCTGCAGCAGGGATGATATTTTGTGAGAATTATCTTGCCGCCGTCTACATATATTTCTACGGGGTCGGAGTTTGCTATATCCATCATCTTGCGCATTTCCTTGGGTATAACTATTCTGCCGAGCTCGTCTACGTTTCTTACAATTCCTGTTGATTTCATAAGCTTTCCTTTCTTGCTCCTTTGACATTACGATGAAATATGAGAGGTTCGTATATGCTGTAGGATGGATCAAAGCGCTAATCGGTCGCTTCGTATTACAAGATTATTTTACCAAAAATTAGCATATATGTCAAGTGTTTGTCAGTTTATTCTGAAAAAGTAATCGTTTGCTCGGTTTTAAAATACGGTTGATAAAATGTGAAAAGGAAAAGTAAGATGATTGAACGGAAAACACTCGAATTCGTTTTGACCTATCTTCCCGAAAAAATATCGGGTGCCGTGTCTGCTTACTTGGATAGGAGTGGGATAAGCGAGGGGGATATAAGCGAGATAAGACTAAGGGCTTTTGGCGTCGTTGCCGTAACGGTAAGGGGACGCAACGTAGCTCTTGACGCGATTGCTGATACGCAGGATTTAAAATACAGCTTTAGAAAAATATGCGACGGAGCGATCTATGCGCATCGTGACGACGTTTGTCGCGGATTTGTGACTCTGCCGTTTGGCGTAAGAGTTGGTATATGCGGTTACGCAAGATATGAGAGGGAGGAGCTTATAGGGATCGGAGACGTCTCCTCTCTTGCGTTTAGAATACCGAGCGGCAAATGCTCATTTGTATCCGATCTATATAGAGCATGGTGTAAAATTGGCGGCGGAATGCTGATATGCTCACCTGCCGGCGCAGGAAAAACTACGGCTATACGATCCTTGGCGCATCTTATGGGAAGCGGCAACGACGCAAAGCGCGTGGTGGTAGTGGACGAGCGATGCGAGTTTTTGCCTGAAGCATATCGTGGCGCTCACGTGGATATTTTACGAGGCTACAAAAGATCGCTCGGAGTTGATATAGCCATCAGAAGTATGTCGGCAGAGGTGGTCGTTGTGGACGAGATATCCTCTTTGGAAGAGGCGAGAGCATTGATTTTGGGCATTGGATCGGGGGCGACGATAGTTGCTACCACACATGCGACAAGCCTTTCTGCCGCTATGAGAAGAAGTTATATTTCAGAGCTTATTTCGGCGGGAGCGTTTGAGAGCGCGTGCGTTATATCAAGGAGTGGCAACGTATTTTCATTTTCTCTTGAGCGTATCAATGACGAGCTTAAAAGTGTACACGGTATGGGGGATATATGTCTTATATAGGAGCTGTAGCGGTTATTTTAGCGTTTTTGTTGTTATGGCGCGAATACTCTCGGTTTGTTGATAAGCGCCTTCTGTGGTGTAGAACGTTTTTGTCTGCAATTTCTGATCTTTACGACAAAATGAGATGCTTTCTTGAGTCGCCACGAGCCTGGGCTGAGGGATACTCTGACGCAAATCTTTCGGAATGCGGTTTTCTTGACAAGCTTTCAGATGGGGCGGACATCCTCGATGCGTATCTTAGCTGTCGGGATCGGATATGCATACCGGAATCGTGTGACAAAATGCTTAAGGAATGCTTTTCAAGACTTGGTGAGGGATATATTGAAACCGAGCTTTCAATCATGGATTCGGCATTAAATGACATCAAGGAGGAAGAAAAAAGAATTTCGAAGGATCTTCCGTCAAGACGCAAGGCGGTTGGAGCCGTGCTTGGAGCCGTCGCTACGGGTATAGTAATCCTGGTCATTTAAGGAGGTTTAAAGTGGACGTTGATCTGATTATGAAGGTTGCCGGAGTAGGCATGATCGTCGCCGTGGTTTGTCAGATACTCGGAAAGGCGGGCAGAGAAGAGCAATCCACACTTGTTTCTATTACGGGTATTGTTATAATACTCGTTATCGTAGTTGAGGAAATTGGGACTCTTTTGGAATCCTTAAAAAGAATTTTTGGGCTATGAATGATTGGATAAGGATCGTTGGCTTCGCTTTTGTGACCTTGTTCCTTGGCGTACTGCTAAAGGAGCTTGGATTTAAAGGGACAAGACTTGTTGTTCTTCTTGGCACGGTTTCTCTTATAGGCGCCTCGGTCATCGTTATGGGAGAGGTGATAGACGAGATTTATATGCTCGGCGGATATGGAGATGATTACTTGGCGGCGATATTTAAGATCATTGGCGTAGGATATATTTTCGGCTTATGCTCGGATATATGCTCGGATCTTGGTGAGTCTGCTTTATCCGGAGCGCTTACTACGCTTGGGCGTATGGAAATATTGGCGCTTTGTGTGCCGTACATAAAGCTGATAGTTGAAAAGGGAATTGAGCTTATATGAAGAAAAAGGATAAAAAAGAAAAGAAAAGATTACATAAAGCAGTTATTCTTCTTACTTTTATACTTATAATTTCATCTTTCTCTGTCGTGGATTGCTTTGCTCGAGAGGACAAAGATGACAAAATTGGTATGGATGTAGATAGTATTTTGAACGAGTTTTCTGCTATTTTACCGGAGGGTGGCCCACATATCAGCGATGCGTCGTCTCTTTCCGAGGCTGTGGGGATAAAGAGAATTTTAAGCGACGTGATCGATGCCATTAAGGGCGAGTCAGGTAATTTTGCTGATTTTCTTTTGACATTGCTTGGTATATCGTTGATTATGGCGCTGGTATCGCAATGGGAAGGAGAAATGTCAGGCGCCTCGTGTCGCGCGATAGGTATTATTTTCTCCGTTATGATGCTTGAACGCTTTACGTTTATTGCTGAAGGTATGTGTGACTCTCTGAGTGAGATAAACGGATTTTTTGCCTCTGTTATACCAATCAGCATAGCTGTAAATTCTTTCGGTGTATCTCCTACAACGGCATCGGTCCAAGCTTTGGGGATGGGGATTACTCTCGGCATATATTCTTTCATCTGCTCGCGTTTTTTGTCCGGACTTGCTATAGCTATATTCGTTCTATCCTCTGCCTCTGCGATACATCCGTTATTTACTCGGTTCAGTCGCGGAGCGCGTAACGTTTTTTTGTCGATTCTTGGAATTCTCACTGTTCTTATCGGCGCCACCTTCGCTTTGCAGACCACTATAGCCTCAAGCTCGGATTCTGCGATTTTGCGAGGAGCGAAGTACGCTGTATCAAGCGCGGTTCCTGTGGTCGGCAGCGCCGTTTCAGGCACACTTGGCGTTCTTGGCGGCGCCGTTACGTATGCTCGCGGCATAGTCGGAGGTGGCGCTGTAGCTGTCATCATATCACTTATGCTTTCGCCTTTGGTAACCGTATTGCTGTACCGCGTGTGTCTTAAAATTGGTATTTCACTCGCTTCTTTGTGCTCGATAGACGGAGCTGAGAGCGCTTTCTCCTCTTTCTTCGGAGCGCTGGATATTCTTATCGGTGTTTACTCGCTTACGTCCGTGCTTTACATAGTAGAGCTTGTCGCGTTTATGAAGGGAGGCGGAGCGTTTGCTTGAAGAAAATTTTATCTACCTTTTGTCTATGTGCGCGTCTGTGTCCGTCGCTCTATCCATATCTCACAAAAGGACAAGGACGGCTGTGATGTTTGGAGTCGGCATTCTTATTATAGCTGCTGTTTTGACACCGTTAGTTGACATTTTTAGCGCCTTTTCCGTGTCTGACTATCTTGATGAGATATATGAATATATGGAGTATGAGGAGAAAAACGATAGCGCGATAGAGCTGGCGTTCGAGGATGGAATAGCGAAATTTGTTTCGGATAAATACGGAGTACCCTACGAGTGCGTAAGCGTATTTGCGGATGACTTTGATCTTGAGAGCCTTAAAGCCGGAAGGATATACGTTACTCTATCCGGCAAGGCGATATATCTTGATTACAAAAGCATAGAGTCGGAGTTGTGTGAAAAATTCACCCATGGAGGAGAATGCGAGGTGTCTTTGAGGATTGATTAAGGAATTTATAAAATACGTGAAAGGGAAAAAGGATATGGCGCTCATAATAGCGCTTCTTTCGCTTGGTCTTATCCTTCTCTTTTTTAGCAGCTCGGGAAAAACAGGAGATGAAACTACTGATGAGGGAATAGAGGAAAGGATATCCGCGCTTTGCTCAGGCGTCGCGGGCGTTGGAGATTGCTCGGTTATGGTGTATTATGAGCCGGGAGAATCGCGAACCGATAAGGAAAAGATAGAGAGTGTGATAGTGATATGCGAGGGCGCGGATTCCGTAGAGGTCAGGATGCGTCTTACGGATATGCTCTCATCATTTTTCGGCATAGGCTCAAACAGGGTGAAGATAGAGAAAATGAAATCAAATTAGGAATATTGCTATCGCGCCTTGCATATCGTTAATTAGCAACAAAACAAGGAGAATTGAATATTATGAAAAACGAAAAAATCAAAAAGTTGCTCTCCTCGAGAGCGAGCAAAAGCGTTGCTGTGCTTTTGGTAGTTGTTCTTATAGGCGCGGCTGTCTACGTTAACTACAGGATGTTCTACGATCCTGTGGATTCAATGGGCTACGGCGACAATAATATGCAGAACAACGCCACGGGATCAACGCAGACCGGAGGCAGCGCGGAGGAAAATTATTTTACCGCTACGGCGCTTAACCGACAGCAGTCGAGAGATGAGGCGATCGACGTTCTTAAGCTCGTAAGTGAAAGCGATGAATCGAGTGAAGAGGCTAAAGCGGAGGCGAGCGCAAAGATCTCAAAGATAGCGGTAGATATTCAGAACGAGAATAACATCGAGACTCTTGTTAAAGCAAAGGGATTTACCGAGTGTGTGGCGATCATCTCCGATAATTCCGTCAGCGTTATCGTTGGGGCGGAGGAGCTTTTGGCGGCAGATGCGGCGCAGATACTCGCTATCGTTTACGATACCACTGGTATCAATCCCGAAAACGTGAGTATAATCAATAAGTAAGATTTTCGTTCTGCTCTAACGTTTGGAGCTAACCGAATGTTAATGCCGAGGTGTTGTCTTTTTTGACGATGCCTCGGTTTTCTTTTGTCCTTATGTTGACGTCCATCGTCTTTACCCGAAGGGCTTACGGTGTATTACGCAGCATTCGCTTTCAAATATTAAAAATGCTGAAAGTGATTGACACGCATATATGGATATGATAAAATGTAATAGTCAAATTATTTTTAAACGGAGAAACGCAAAATGGAAAAGCTTAGAGTTGGTATTATAGGCGCTACCGGTATGGTAGGCCAAAGATTTATAATGCTTCTTAACGATCACCCGTACTTTGAGATCACCGCCGTGATAGCGGGACCTCGCTCTGCGGGACAAAAATACGGTAAGGCTGTGCTTGGCAGATGGAAGATGACCGACGCATGTCCCGAGAACGTGCTTAATATGGAGGTAATTTCCTCTGACGAGGTAGAGAAGGTAAAATCCCTTTGTGACTTCGTATTCTGCGCGGTAAGTCTTTCTAAGGAGGAGACTCGCGAGCTTGAGGAAAGATATGCGAGAGCTGAGATCCCCGTAGTATCCAACAACTCCGCTCATAGATGGACACCCGACGTTCCGATGGTAATTCCGGAGATAAACGACTCTCATCTTGAGGTTATCGCCGCGCAAAGAAAGAGACTCGGAACCGAGAGAGGATTTATCGCGGTTAAGCCAAACTGCTCTATACAGTCATACGTTGGCGCTCTCACACCTCTTATGAAGTACGGTATCAAGGAAATCGTTGTTACCACCTATCAGGCGATAAGCGGCGCCGGTAAGACCTTTAATGAGTGGCCGGAAATGATAGATAATCTTATTCCCTTTATCGGCGGTGAAGAGGAAAAGAGCGAGAAGGAGCCTCTTAGAGTGTGGGGACGTGTTGAAAACGGCGAGGTAATCCCCGCTACATCTCCCGTTATAACCAGCCAGTGCCTTCGCGTACCTGTGAGCGACGGTCACATGGCGGCTGTGTTTGTAAAGTTTGAAAACAAGCCTACCAAGGAGCAGATACTTAAGGATTGGTCTGATTTTGAGGGTAAGCCCCAGCTTCTCGGACTTCCTTCCGCTCCCGATAAATTCATAACGTATTTTGAAGAGGACAACAGACCTCAGACTCGTCTTGACCGTGATCTTTACGGCGGTATGGGCGTAAGTGCCGGAAGACTTCGCGAGGATAGCGTATACGATTTTAAGTTTGTAGGGCTCTCACACAACACTCTGCGCGGAGCTGCAGGCGGAGCTGTGCTTATTGCCGAGCTTCTCTATAAGGAAGGATATCTTACCAAGGCGTAAAAAGCAATATGAGGCGCACCGTGTTAAAATTAACGGGGAATTGCATCTTAAAAGGAAGGTAAAATGAACATATCTAAATACAAGGCCTTGCTTACCGCCGTGGATATGGGTAGCTTGTCTGCCGCGGCGGCAAGGCTTGGATATACGCAGTCGGGACTTACGCACATGATGAACGCGCTTGAGGATGAGTTCGGATTCTCCATACTCCAAAGAGGATACTACGGCATAAAGCTTACACCTGCAGGGGAGAGAATAATACCAAAGGTCAGACAGCTTGTTATGTGCGAGGAGTCACTTGAGAACGAGGTGGAGCTCGTAAAGTCATACGGTGATAACGTATTGCGAATCGGCGCCTTTTCAAGTATGGCGGGAACGTGGCTGCCATTTATCGTTGAACGATTCAATCGCGAATTTCCCGACATTACGATAAATATACAGACCGGTACTGTAGCTGAGCTTTACGGAGGTCTTTCCGAGGGCAGATTTGATATTTGTTTCGGTACGAAAAACGCTAAATATGATTTCAAATGGGTGACTCTTGAGCAGGATCGATTTTACGCGATACTTCCTAAGGACTACCCGAGCGAGGGAGACGAGTTTCAGATATCGCGGTTCAACGGAACAAAGTTCCTTATGCCGGGTCTCGGATTTGACGACGACATCAGCGCCGTATTTTCCGAGAATAACGTGCGTCCGTTCGTAACTCCGACGTACGTAGATGATCCCGCTATCATATCTATGGTAGAGCATGGACTGGGAATCAGTATGCTTTCCGAGCTGATCATAGCGAACCGTTCTGAGGGGGTAAAGGTGCTTCCGATCGTTCCTGAGGTAGCGCGTACGCTCGCGCTCGCTATGAAAGCGGACAAGGTTATGACACTGCCCTTAAAGCGTTTGGTCGCGATAACTAAAGAGTTCGCAAAGAATAAAACGTGACTTTTTGGTAGAATTGAATAAATTTTTTGAAGATTTTTCGTCAGCCGATAGCCCTTCAAAGATTTATTTTCTATTGACAATGCTTCATTTAAAATGTATAATTATTATAGTGTAATATACATTGGCGGGGTATGTACGCCGCCGTTTTACTTCGTTTGGCGAAAAATAACGAAAGGTTTTTGGGTACTGAAATGAAAAAGTTTATTATCCTGCTTCTCGTGTTCTCGCTTCTCAGTCTTACAAGCTGCGGCTTGTTTGAGAAGCTTGGGTTCGGCGGCGTTGACGCTACCGATATTTGCGAGATTGCAAACAACTCCAATCCTACCAAGATCACGACCGAGGTCAGCCTCACGACTAATCAGGGAGACGCTCTCTCCAGCTATTACGTGACCGCTACCGACGGTACTAACACCGTTTTCGAGTATGATACCGAGAAACTTGCTACTCCTGAGGACTCCTTGGCGAGCGGCAACTTCGATCGAATCGTTAAAGAAAAGGGTAAGATCATTTACAAGGACGGAGCCTTCTATGATGAGAATGGCGAGGTGTTACCTACCGGCTCCGCTACCGCATACGAGCTTAAGTTCTTTATCGACGAGAAATTACTTAAGGACGTGATTGTCTCCGAGGATGGATATACTCTTGAGGCTAAGGTTGATGCAGAGGATGTGAAGTCTCTCATCGGTACCGACCTCGAGGCTAAGGGCCAGGTTACTCTCACGGTTGTTACCAACGGTGTCAACCTTACCAACGTGACCTTCTCCTGCACCACAGCAAGTGGAAATATGACCGTCAGAACTTCTTACACCTACAATCCTCAGGATCTCTTCCCCGAGACTGAAGGTTGATAGGTCAGTAAAAAAGAGATATAATTGTCTGAAAGGAAAATACCATGAAAAAAATAATTGTACTTATGCTCGTTGTTGCGCTTTGCGTTCCCGCGCTCTTCTCTTGCGCATTCATTAACAAGTTCTTTGACAAGACTCTTGATAACGTTGCGGAGATGTACTCCAACAGCGCACCCACCAAGGTTGTCGCTACCACCAAGCAGACTATCGCAAGCGTAGAGCTTAATTCTCGCTACGAGCTTATCACCGGTTTTGTAGATGATAAGAGCGCAAGCGTTTATACCGAGACTGTTGAGTCTCTCAGAACCATTGATGACGGTGGTAATACCGATGAGATCAAGTCTCTCATTAAAACTACCGATAAGAAGATCGAGGCTGTTCAGGGCTACGGCGCACGTACCAACGGCGGCGAGTGGAACCCCAACGGTAACGTTTGGACCATCGGTCGTGGTAGCATGGCTCTTAATCTCGACGATGCTCTCCTTGAGAACGTTGTTTATGAGAACAATACACTTACCTTTACCGTAGCTGCTGAGAACGCAGGCGCTGTTCTTGGCGAGGAGTATTCCGATAAGATAACCGGTACCGTTGAAGTTACTATCAAGAACGACGGCGCTGTTATCACATCTATCGATCTTCACTACTTCCTTGCAGGTGACGCTGCAAACAATCTCGTTGAGTCTGAGATGACTGTAAGCGTTGTTTACTCCTACGATATCGAGAAGATTACTATTGAATAATTCGAGGTTGCTGATATGAAAAAGATTATTGCGCTTATCCTTGCTGTAGGCTGCATGCTCGCTCTTGTGTCGTGTAACCGTAATAAGCAGGATGACAACGGTCCTACCGTTGATGCGGCTGCAGTAGCCGCTATGCAGGAGAAGCTTAATGCTTCTGAGCCCTGCGCTACAGATATCACCGTTAAGCTTACTACCGAGCTTGGCGCTCTTAACAGCAAGTACAACGTTGTGTACAACGAGGACGACACCGCTACCGTTAAGTATTTCTACGAGAAGTTCAACTCGTTTGATGAGAATGATATCAAGGAGGCCAAGTCGAGCTTCGAGGGTATCGTTACAGTAGGCGCTGACGGCTCCGTTACCGACGAGGTTGGCGGAACAGCATTTGTTGAGTCCATTTCCTTTAATATCAAGCTTGATCCCGCAAAGCTTAGCTATTCCGAGAGCGCTCCCGGCACTCTTAAGGTTGGCGTTGCCGCAGCTAATACCGTGGCGGTTCTTGGCGTGGATCTCGGCGCTGACGTAGAGATGGTTATTTCCGCAGGCGCTGACGGCGTTTACTCTATAGCTATCACCTATACTTCTGTATCCGGTGTGGTTGAGCTTGTTTCTACATACACCTATCCCGTTCCCGAGGAGGATACCGAAGAGGGTGAGGAGAATCTTGAGGTAGCAGAGTAATATATACTTGAATAAAAAATAAGTGAGGAAGATTATGCGTCTTCCTCACTTTTGTATTTTGTCGTTCTTTATTTTGTTTAATATAGGAGATTCGCTCGTCAGGGCGGACTCTTTAATTTCATAGCCGTATGTTTTTCTATCAAAGCTTCAGAATTTGTCTTAGCGTCTTTGAAAAGATCTTAGCCATAGAGAAGAAGCCGAGATCCGTGGGGTGAGTTGTATCTACCGTGCCTTCCCCCTCTGCAAGAGATAAAAGCTCGGTACCCTCGATGAAATAAACGTTTTCGTCGCCTTTTGCCTTAGCTCTTAAGTAATTGCTCTCTATAAGGTCGCGTCTCTTTTTTTGCTCTGCGGTTAGCGTGTGCTTGGGCATGGTCGTCATTATTATCGGGAGCGTGGGATGGGATTCTCTTATGCGCAAGAACATTTTCTCGTGTGTTTTTTCAAGATGCTCATAGCTTGGCGCGTTGTGATCGTAATCGTAGACGAATACCGACATATCCAAGGAACTTATGTAATCTGACATAGCATCCTCTGCGTGCGCACTACCGGAAAAGCCGAGATTTACAAAGTCGATGTTTAATTCGCGCGAAATGAAGCCCTGATAGCTTGTGCCGGCGCGTGATGCGCAACCGCCCTGTGTTACCGATGAGCCATAATATACGACAGGCTTTTCGTTTACATAAGGCGTAGGCGTGTCGATTTTTGCGCTCTCCTGTAGACCTATATATACTTCATTGACGTCACAGTATAGTGGCATATTTACGGCAATCTCACGCATCTTGCCGCCTTCAAGCTCTACTACGCTTTCAAATCCGCCGTCAATATCAAACGGAGGACGGAACGTGCCCTTGTAAATGCCATCCTCATAGAGATCAAAACCGGTAGAGCCACAAAGCGCAAAGTGAGACATTTTTACAATATTAGACATCCTTGCGTTTATGGCAACGTATGCAGAGTCGGTCTTAAAGCGTACTCTTCCACCCGCTGTATTGGCGTGTAGCGCATAGACTCCGGCGCTGACTGCTTTAGCAACGCTCTCGGGCATACGGCGATATCTATCTTTCTCATAAAATACGCCGTTTATCTCAAACGGAGATATACGCGGATCGTAGAATTTTACGTCGCTTTTGTTTATGCTGGTTTCTATCTTAAAATTTTTGTCGATCTTTTCTATTCCTGACATGGCAGTCCTCTTTTCTTAAAATATAGGCTAAATTATATCGGATGTAAAACGTATTGCAGGATTATTTTTTGCTTAGATTCGGGAGATTGATTTCAGACAATATAAGACTCGCGATAATAAGTATCGCTCCGATGCAGGTGGCAATACTTATCGGTTCTCTTAAAATAAGCGAGATAAGTATGGCGACTATCGGATCGGTATAGCTGAATATAGCTACTGTCGTAGCAGGTAGCTCCTTGATAGATGCAAAGTAGAGTAAATAGGCTATACCCGTGTGCAATAAACAAACGGTAAATAAAAGAATAATGCTGTTTTTATCAACCGTTGTAAGATTATTCGTTTCAAATAAGAGAGTGTAGGGGAGCATAGTAATGCCGGCTATCGTCAACTGCGTGACCGTCCTGTCGCGCGACGATATATCCTTCAGGCGCTTGTTTAGTATGGTGACGGTTGCATAAAGCACAGCCGCTCCGAGCGCTAAGAGGATGCCCGTGAAAGATCCCGATTGAGCATTCGCACTGAAAACACCGGAGATACACAGCATTCCTACAAGAGCTATTGATACCGAGCAGATCTTTTGTCTATCGATCTTTGCTCGTAAGAATACTATCGAGGCAATGATCACAAATACAGGCGCCATATAGTAGCATAGCGTGGAAATAGCGATAGTTGTGTAAGAATACGACTCAAAGAGAAGTATCCAGTTTGCGCCTATTGCCACTCCGGAAATTAGGAGTGTGGGCAGATTTTTGCGTATAGCTTTGGCGGACGGACGCCTCTTTATAAGCATAGAGATAAACAGGATAAATAAAGCGCCGACAATGCCTCTTGCAGAGGCAATAAGCCCCCGTGTTAAATTAATGTTGCGTATAAATATACCTATGGTGCCGAAGATGACCATAGATGATAAGAGCTTTATGAACGAAAGCTTTTTCATAATATGTTTAGCGCCTTGCTACCGTTAGCGTAAGCGCCGCCTCAATTCCTTTATTAATTCATCGTTCCCGACAACGCTGACCGAAATTACGTCAAAGCGGTTGTACTTGATGTTTACATGGTCGAGCGCGTTTTTTAGAGACGTCATAGAGTCTGCGATAACCGTGCGCTTTTTCTCCACGTCGCGTATCTTGGAGTATGGAATCTCTCGTTCTACAATAAATCCAAATTTAACAAACAAAGTATCTTTCCTTAACTCGACGTATCCGAAAAGCGGCGAGATCAGAAAATAGAAGGTGAAAGCGTCTACCGGTAGCATAATGATGAGCGCAAGAGGCTCAAATGCCGCCAGCACGGTTCCGGCGATCATCATAAGCGCCGTCGGAATCCAGATGATAAAAAACATCTTATCTATAAGAGGCTTGTATCTTTTGACTTCCATATTGTTGATCCTTGTGTAAAAAATACTCTTGAAGCGAAAAAATGTAAAACGAGAACCTAATTAGATCGTATCATTGCTTAGCAAGATAGCTCCTGCGATGGGATTGGCGAATGCCAAAACGCAAAGCTTGACTTTAGATAGGATTTTGTTGTAAGCTTATTGTAACACAAAAGGTATCTATTTGCAATAGCGCAAGAAGCAAAAAATGGATACACATAAAAATATATAGGTATTAAATAGCGCCATTATATTTATGAAGTCTAACACCTAACACAAAACAAAAGAGAGATAACCCTTGTGGTTATCTCTCTTTTGTTGGTGGAAACAACTGGACTCGAACCAGTGACCCCTTGCATGTCAAGCAAGTACTCTAACCAACTGAGCTATGCTTCCGTACTCGTATATTATACACGCAGGAGAGAAGATTGTCAATAGCTATTAGAGTCAAACAAGCGAAAAATGCATAAAGCGCCGCTTAATTTAATATAATATTAATATATCGTTAAAGATTTGTTCATAGATTTCTGCTACAATATATTAGTCACGATAAGTACGGACCATTAGCTCAGTTGGTTAGAGCTACCGGCTCATAACCGGTCGGTCCTAGGTTCGAGTCCTAGATGGTCCACCAACAAAAAGAGGTCAGCCCTTGCGGTTGACCTCTTTTTGTTGTCGGAGCGCCCAGGGCCGGGAGTCTAAAACCGACCGGTTTGAGCCGGAGGCTACATAATCTGGGCACGAGCGAGGCTGTGCTCACACAAGTGAGCCGTGCGCAGATTGCTCCGCGA
>JAZOUM010000044.1:0-6888 GCA_045658205.1 Eubacteriales bacterium
AGTTGACTATAAAGCTTGTCTTCCTAAGACCGCTTGGCCTCCGACTTGAATAGATTTTGGTGAAGAGTGCTTTGTTCGCAATCCCGAAGCCGTAGTTACCTACGGCGAGTTAGGTTATGAAGGAACACTATTCACAAAATATCCAAAACGGTATGTCGACGAGATTTTGGTGAAGAGTGCTTTGTTCGCAATCCCGAAGCCGTAGTTACCTACGGCGAGTTAGGTTGTGAACGAACACTATTCACAAAATATCTAAGACATCAGAATCCTTGCTCGGTACGGTTGATTATATCATCCTGTAAGGACTTTGACAAAGTGGTGAACAAAGCGCTGTAGCCGGCAACTCTAACTACAAGAGTCTTGTAGTTTTCGGGATGCGCCTGAGCGTCAAGTAGGGTTTCCTTGGTAACTACGTTAAACTGTACGTGCATACCCTTCTGATCAAAGTAAGATCTAATGAGAGCAACGAACTTTGAAAGTCCTGACATTCCCGCAAGTGCGGAGGGATGGAACTTCTGATTGAGAAGCGTACCGTTAGAAGCAACGCCCTGCTCGAGCTTAGCAACCGAGTTGGCGGTAGCGGTAGGTCCCTTAACGTCTCTTCCGGACGCAGGTCCGATACCGTCAGCGAGGGGCGTGTAAGCTAATCTTCCATCAGGAGTAGCGCCCGTAGTGCCTCCGAGCGGAACGTTAGCGGATACGGGATAAAGTCCCGCCTGGAAAATACCGCCTCTGACGTTCTTGTATTTCTCAACCTCTTTGGTGTAGCTGTTAGCAACGTCACGCGCGAACATATCTACCTCGTAGATGTCGTTACCGTACTTAGGACACGTCTCATCTATAAGACGCTTGATTTCCTTATATCTTGCCTTGGTGGCATCGTCTATCGCGGATGCGGTAGTCACCTCGTGATATATAGTTTCAATTGCGGCGGGTGTAATCTCAAGACCTTCCTTTGCAAGCTCTATAGCTATCTCGGTAGTCAGTCTTTCTGCTGCCGCGCCCACTACTCCATATCCGAAGTTTGCCTTGAGAGCCTCGCGCATTTCCGCTAGAGTTACCTTCTTTTCCTCAAAAACAAGCTTCTTGATAGCGATAAGACCATCGGTGTTATTAGCTATACCAAATCCCTGAGGGCCGGTAAAGTTATACACGGCTCCGCCCTCCTGTAAGGACTTACCTCTACCTATGCAATCATCAACCATACAGGACTGGAAAGGCAAGGGACAACGCTTTGCGTGCGCTGAGTCTATCGCGTTATTAGCGTTTACAAGGAGCTTTATCATATAGCTCTGTTGAGTTTTATACGCGTTGTAAAATTCCTCAAACGTTGTCATATTAGCGACATCGCCGGTATCGGGACCTATCTTCTTTCCCTTATCCATACCGTTAGAGAACGCAAGTTCAAGAGGACGACACATATTGAAGAACGCGGCATCGTGCCAGCCGTCAGTCTTTCCACCCTTCTGGGGCTCTACGCAACCGATTATACAGTAGTCACGAGCATCCTCAAGCGTAAGTCCACGAGCCATTATGGAAGGAATGATTATCTCGTCATTGTAGTAAGCGGGCAGACCCGTGCCGAGTCTTGTAAGCGCCGCAGCCTTGATGAGAAGATCCTCCGGAGAACCGTTCCACACTCTTATAGAGATGGAGGGCTGGGGAAGCGGCACGTGCATAGCCGCCTCAATACACATATAGGACAGATCGTTGGTTGAGTCCATACCGTGCTCATCCTGACCGCCCACTATAAGATTTTGGAACATACCGTAACCCGCAAAACCGTCTGCGGAAACAGCGTCACGAACCTTGTTTATATCATTAAATTTAACCCAAATACAATCAAGCAGCTCCTGCGCCGACTCACGTGTTATCTTACCGGCATCAAGATCAGCCTTGTAGTAAGGATACATATATCTATCAAAACGACCGGGAGAAATAGAGTGACCGCTCGACTCGATCTGAAGAAGGAGCTGAACGAACCAGAAGGACTGACACGCCTCGTGGAAAGTAGTAGCGCCAAACTCAGGTACGTGCGCGCAGTTCTTTGCTATAATTTCAAGCTCACGACGTCTCTCGGGATTCTTTTCCTTGCCTGCAAGCTCACGAGCAAGTCTTGAATATCTTCTTGCATATTCAATAACAGCCTCACAGCTTTCAATTACAGCCTCAAGGAAATTGGTTCTTTCGACGTACTCCGCGTCAGAGAAATCAAGCTTGTCAAGCGCCGCCTTAGCCTCGGAAATGATACCGCGGTAGCCTATTCTCAAAACCTTGTCATACTGTACGCATACGTGACCTATACCGTTATAGAAATAGTTACCGGGCGTGTATACGTTATGCTCCGCGAAAGCGGCAAATGACTCAGGAGCCATATTTGCCTTGGCAAGATCCGAGCAGGTCTTTCCCTTCCACCAAGGATAGATAGCGCGAAGCTCAGCCTTGGTTTTTTCGCTAACGTAGAAGGGGTCTGCGGCTCTGGTCTCAACCGTATCAAGCTCTGCCTCAAGCCACTCATACGAGTACTCCGGGAATACCTGACATCCTCTGGGCGCTACGGTAGCGCTTCCAACGATAAGCTCGTTATCTCTTATAACTATTGGAAGATTTTCAAGTATGTGAGCGAACGCCGCGCTTCTGCGCTTGATTATGGGCAAATGCTCGGTCATCTTGTAGCTCTCGGTAACAAGAATGCCTCTTGCCGATTCGATCTCGGGCATCTTCTCATAGAGTGTATCTACAAGTCCCTGTATTCTTTCGCTTTTCTCTATTACAAACTTAATGTTTTCCATTTAAGAAGCACCTTTCAGTCAAAAAGCTTACATTTGGTTCCAAAGCTCCTCGTGAGGAGCAGCTATTATAGAGTAGGAGGAAAGCATTGCGCATTCCTTTGCGTAATTGGCGCCTGCTTCAATAGCAGCCGTCACGTCTCCGATCTCGCCGGTGAGCATAATTATTCCCTTGCCACCCATGCCTCTAGATACACGGAGGTCATAAATCTCTACACGGGCCGTCTTTACAGCTATATCAGCCGCCTTGATAGCGCTTGCCGCCGAGTAGGTCTCGAGCAGTCCAAGAGATCCCGTACGCTCTGCCGCGTGGGTACCGAAAAGGGCTTTTATAACCTGCTCCTCAATCCTACCCATTATCGAGGAATCTATAACCGAGCCCTCAAATCTCGAGGTAACGTGGTTTACAGCCGCCGTCACGTTTGAGATCGAGCCCGTCAATATTATCTCATACTTTCCGGGACACGAGGGATGGCTCGACACCATCTCGACTCCTGCGCTTTTAAGCGCCGCATCAGCCGCCTCAACGCCCTTAGGTATGCTTTTAAGTTCTATTACACCTATAGCCTTGTACATTCTATATTACCTTATCAATGATTATTTTCTTATCCGTAACCGTCACTTTGCCGTGTATAGACGCATGCTGTGGAACCGAAAGTCCCGCAGATGCCGACGCCACTATATCACCCACTTGCACTATCGCGCCATCCTTCACGGACGGAGTGCTAGGTGTGCCTATGTATTTTCCGAGAGCCAATTCAACACGGTCAAAATCACGTATCTCTCCACCCCATACTGCTACACGGTCAAGGCTTTGTATGCCAAGATCGCGCGCCCACTTCTCAGACGGTATCATTCTAAACTCTCGCTCATCCTTCGGCATAGCCTCATTCTCCTGAGAATAACGCATCTTGTTCTTAGCGAGCAATTCCTTATAGTTGTTTATCACGGCCTTAGGGGAAATACCCTGACTGCAAGCGAGAGACTCGCAAATACCACACCCACAGCACAACGTTGCGCTAAGCACCATTTGAGGCAATGCTACCGCCGCGCCCATAGCCGTTCGAACCATTTTGTGAGGTTCAAGAGGGTAACCGAGAAGAGCTCTCGGACAAAGATCCGTGCATCGCGTACACTGACAACAAGCAGTCTCCGCTCTTTTCAAGGCCATCCTTTTATTTATGAGCTTTGACTCTACAGCTCTTGTATTTTTAGGCAATACGAGCAAGGCCTTGGTTGTCTTTGACACCTCTGCTATATTATGGTTTATTATCTTACCCATGGACGGACCACCATCTACAACAACGTGATCCTCATCCACCTCTACGCTCAGTCTATCAAGGAGATCTGCGACCGGTATGCCTATCGGCACTCGCACTACTCGCGGCTCTTTCACGTCACCGCCGACGGTCAACCACTTCATTGTAACCGGCTCAAAATACTTGACAGCTCTGCCGAGATTGTACATGGTCTCTACGTTATAAACAAGAACGCCCTTGGATATAGGCAAGCTTCCCGGCTTTATAAGTCTGCCGGTCGCCTGATAAATAAGACTGATCTCATCGCCGATGGGATATACGTTAGGCATAACCTTTACGGTTACGTGAGAGCTAAGCGCATCTCCCTCGGATAGCGAAAGCCTATGAGCCGTGTGCTCTTTTATACAAAAGAGCGCTCTCTTGATGCCAAGACTCCATATAACCGACTGAATACCCGCAAGTATCATGGGCATCTCTCGCTTCATGAGAATATAGTCGGTGTATAAAAGCGGCTCGCATTCCGATCCGTTAATAATGAGCGTATCTGCTCCTTCAGCGAGCTTTGCGTACGACGGGAAACCCGCGCCGCCATCGCCAACCAGACCTGCGTCCTTCATCGTCTGCTTTAATTCGTGCATCGCAACCTCCTTTCTTAAGATTTCATCTTAATCACACCAAAAAGCTTACACGGTGTGAGGTTTTAATAATCTTCTTGATATTATCGCACACTTTACCAAAAAGCTGTATCTACATATAGTAAGCTTGGTAGAATATGGAGAAATATCCAAAATCTTGAATTTTGAGATAGTTGACGCGTACTTCCATCCGACGCTGTATCCATATACAGCGAGCTTAGTAGAATACGGGGAAATATCCAAAATCTTGAATTTTGAGATAGTTGACGCGTACTTCCATCCGAAGCTGTATCCATATACAGCGAACTTAGTAGAATACGGGGAAATATCCAAAATCTTGAATTTTGAGATAGTTGACGCGTACTTCTATCCGAAGCTGTATCCATATACAGCGAGCTTGATGGAATACGCGGTAAATATCCAAAATTTTTAGTCGACGATACCGACGATAACTGCGTCGGCGGGTGCCGCAGTATTGCGAAGCGCAAGTCTCGCAGAAGAGCCGGTAGTAATCAACACGGTCTCTCCGATACCTGCTCCGACAGAATCGATAGCGATAAGGTATTCATCGGTAAGCTCACCGTTCTTCATGATCTGAACTTCCATAAATTTGCTTCCTACAAGAGAGTCCTGTTTTCTCGTAGAAACTATGTGTCCTCTTATAATTCCTCTTAACATATCTTCACGCCTTTCCTTTTGGCTTTATTTTACAAGCTTTACCTTTGCGCCGTTGCCGATACCCGCGGCATTTGCATCATCGGTATCAACGTGCATCTCAAGTCTGAAATCCTTGTGAACTCTCACCTGAACGTCAAACCATCTTGTGCGTCTCTTTCCATCAACGTCAACGGTTACGTAATCGCAATCCTTAACGCCAAATCTTGTCGCATCGTCGGGCGACATATGAATGTGTCTGTTTGCTATTATACAGCCCTCCTTGAGTTCAACCACACCCTTAGGTCCTACGATAATAACAGGAGCGGAGCCTGCTATGTTACCGGACTCACGTACCGGGGGCTTAACCTTAAGAACATAGGAGTCGGTGGCAGAAATCTCAACCTGAGATTTACCTCTTACAGGTCCGAGAACTCTTACGTTTTCAATAGGACGCAGCGAGGGGCCAAGAACGGTAAGCGTTTCCTTACACGCATACTGACCGGGCTGTGACAGATCCTTAAAGGGAGTGAGAGTATATCCCTTGCCAAAGAGAGTCTCAACGTCGGCAGATGAGAGGTGTATATGTCTATTTGACACGCCTACGGGGATTTCTCCCGCATCGCATTCCTGACGGCTCTTGCATATAACGCAGCCATCCTTGCACTTTTCTTCCTTTTCAACGTTTGCGATAACCCTCTTAACTATATCGGCTATCTGGCTTGATAAAATGTTGTCCATAAAAAACATCCTTTCATTTTTATCACTTTTATACTGCGATAATGTCCGAAGGCTTCACGCTCTCGGGCGCTATCGCAGTACCCAAAGGGGCAATTTGCCCCTTTGGACACCGAGCGTCAACCTACTAATAATTTTCGCTTTTTGAAAATTACTTGATAGAAGGAAGAAGCTTCTCAACATCAGCGTGAGGTCTGGGAATTACGTGAGTTGCAACAACCTCGCCGAGAGAGTGAGCAGCTGCAGAGCCTGCCTCAACAGCAGCCTTAACAGCGCCTACGTCGCCGCGAACCATAACGCTTACAAGTCCGGAACCGATCTTCTCAGAACCAACAAGTACAACGTTCGCAGCCTTTACCATAGCATCAGCCGCCTCAATAGCAGCTACAAGACCTCTGGTCTCTACCATTCCAAGTGCTTCCATGTTTAAATCCTCCTTATAGATTTTTAATAATAAATTTTCGAAAATATATATTCTAAGACCTTAGTCTTAAAACCTTATATAAGCAAGAGAGCGGGTGAAACTCTCTCTTACCATCTTTTTTAGCCCGTTGTTAAGAATCTCATAACATCGTGGTGCGGACGTGCGATTACCTCGCAACACTTAACCTTTCCGACTTCGGCAGCTGCCGCCGAGCCTGCCTCAAGGGCGGCCCTCACCGCGGAAACCTCGCCTTCGACGACAACCGTTACCAGTCGACCGCCAAGTCGCTTTTCAACGTGGATAAGTCTCACGTCTGCCGCCTTTACCATAGCGTCAAGGCCTGTGATTGCGGCGACCATCGCCTGCACCTCAAGCAGCGCTATTGCCTT
>JAZOUM010000045.1:0-2068 GCA_045658205.1 Eubacteriales bacterium
GGTCTCTCTCTGAATTCTTCTGATCTCCTCACGGGTCTGAAGACGGAGTCTGGCATCGAGGTTGGAGAGGGGCTCGTCGAGAAGAAGCACGCGGGGCATCTTAACAAGAGCACGAGCGATAGCAACTCTCTGCTGCTGACCGCCGGAAAGCTCACTGGGCTTTCTGTCCATAAGCTCGTCGATCTGAACGAGTTTTGCTGCCTCGTAAGCACGCTCGAGCATCTGCTCCTTGGTCATCTTGTCCTCACCCTTGAGATTCTGAAGGGGGAAGAGGATGTTCTGCTTTACCGTCATATGAGGATAAAGCGCGTAGTTCTGGAACACAAGTCCAATACCTCTGTTCTCGGGAGTGAGATCGGTAACGTCCTCATCTCCGAAGAAGATCTTACCTGACGTGGGCTTCTGAAGACCACTGATCATGTAAAGTGTTGTGCTCTTTCCGCAACCCGAAGGACCGAGAAGACCTACGAGCTTGCCGTCGGGAATTTCAAAAGTGAAGTTGTTAACTGCGACTACCTCACTGTTGTCCTTCTTGTTACGGCTGGGAAAGACTTTCGTTAGATTTTGTAATTCAACCTTCATCTAACATAACCTCCTTGAAAGTCGTGTTTTTTGTTTGTATTTATAAAAAAGATTGTCTCTTTAATATTCTCTTCTGTTGTTGACCTCTTCCTCGTGGATCCTGGTCTTGTATGCCATAAGCTCATCTACGTTCTCAAACACAAGCTGGCTGCCGAGATCGACAACGACCGTGTCGGAGATGAGGTCGTGTATGGCAGAGCGTGTTCTTGTGCTCGCCACCACAAAGATCTGCAAAATGAGCATAAGCAGAAGTACTACCGTTCCGACTATACCGAGATTGCCGAAAAGTATCATCAGGACTATATATACGGGTACCATCGCCTCGATAAGGCACTTTCCTACGATGACTCTGATGAAGTGTGCTTGTCCCTTAAGACGAACGCCATTTGTATGAACAACGCCAAGTCCGAACGCCTTCTTACCGAGAGTCTGACCGTTCTTGAAGAAGATGGGAACGATGAGCTCCATGATAACAAAGCCCAAAAGGATGCTCACGCTCGAGATCGCGATCGCGGTAGTCATAAGAAGATTGTAGCCGTAGATGAGATCGGGATCTTTCTGACGCTCCGCCTCACACGCCTCATATACCGCCTTCTGCTCATCCGTGAGAGCCTCATACTCCTCTGCGGAAAGATTGGGGTTTATACCGTATTTTACAACGTACTCATTTTCAATTGTTTCAACTGCCTGCATATGCTCGTCATATCTGAAGATAGCAGACATAGCCGTCGCAACACCGACGATAACAATGCCTATCATTATAAGGTCAAACAAAAACGCAGATATTCTCTTCCAGAAATCGGCTCTTTGTATTTCGAATCGCATTTAAAACCTTCCGTCCAAAAAAATAAGTGTTTATCAGGTATTTTGATCAAACAAAGCAAACCGAACAATAAACACTTTCTCTCATTTATTTTATAGCATAAATATAATAACACAATTTAAATTAAATTGCAACCGTTTTGAATAAAAAAATATGAAAATTTATTAATAATATGTCGATAAATTATTGTGTAAAATCCACTACAACTCAAAGCTATTTGTGACAAATGCTCAATAACGCGAGCCGTTATAAGGTTACACCTTCTCATATTTTGTCTTCTTTTTGACATTTTATATAAAATTCTTTTTTATTTCTCTGCCGCACCGTCGCGCGTCACGGTGCTCCGTTTCAGCTATTATACGCCTGCTTTGATACACGCACCTATTGACACGGGCGCTTTTTTGGTTTATAATGGATGATGGATAAAAGTCCCCATAAAAAAGGAGATAATAAAATGACAGACGTAAAGAAAATTTTGTCGATGTGCGACCACACACTTCTCGGCGTAACCTCTACCTGGGAAGAGATCAAGAAGATCTGCGACGACGGTATGAAGTTCGGTACTGCATCCGTATGTATCCCCCCCAGCTATGTTAAGAAGGCGAAGGAGTACGTTGGCGACAAGCTCGCTATCTGTACCGTTATCGGATTCCCCAACGGATA
>JAZOUM010000046.1:0-15252 GCA_045658205.1 Eubacteriales bacterium
CCGACTTCGAAAAAAGCGACACGCTCCTTGATCTTTTCTGCGGAGCAGGATCTATAGGACTTTCTATGGCTGACTCGGTAGGCGAGCTTATCGGTATCGAGATCGTTGACAGCGCCGTCGAGTGCGCCAAAGAAAACGCGCGTGACTCCGGTATAGATAACGCCTACTTCTTCACAGGTGACGCAACCGAGACCGAGCGTCTCTTGGCTAATGCAGAGCGTCAGCTCGGAAGAAAAATAACACCCGATATAGTAATCCTCGATCCTCCAAGAGCAGGCTGTGACGAGCGACTTGTCCGCTTTGTATCTACCCTAAACGCAAAGAGAATAGTGTATATCTCCTGTAATCCCAAAACTCTCGCAAGAGACGTTGTGATCTTTAGAGAGTGCGGATATGATACCGATACTGTCTATCCTTTTGATTTGTTCCCGTGTACAGGGCACGTCGAGTCCGTCGTGTGTCTCACACGTCGACTCGACAATGAATTGCCGTTGGCATGAATTGCGCTAACGCGCATGAATTGACCTTTGGTCATGAATTGCCCTGCGGGGCATGAGGAGAACAAGGCAATTCAATTCATGGAGCGTAGCGAGAAATCATGATGCGATAGCATCAATTCATGACGGCAACGCCGTCAAATCATTCTAAATCGGAGTTTATAATGAAAGAAAACCTTTTAGTCGACTTATCGAAGCAATTTGCTGTTGACATCGTCAATCTTTGTACCGATATAAAGGAAAATCGCAAAAGCAACGTACTGTTAAATCAAGTATTGCGGAGCGGTACGAGCATCGGCGCAAATATTCACGAAGCCAACTATGCGGCAAGTAAAGCAGATTTTATTAATAAACTTCAAATTGCCTTGAAAGAATGCTACGAAACAGATTATTGGCTCGGTTTGTTCAAGGATACGCACATGATAACCGAAGAAGAATATAAGGATATGTTTGCAAAATGCAGTAAAATTCGCAAATTGCTCATCGCCTCCATCACCACCGCAAAGGAAAACAGTTAAGGACAAATAATGATTTTGAGCATACCTCAAAACTCTCATTTACACCTGTTTGGTATAACATATCGAATAAAAACGGCTATTTGAACACAAAAGTCACCTATTTTCTTTAAAAAGCACATGTACCACAAGGCCTTATACAGTTGATATGTTTCCATGCACCAATTAATAGGATTCCGTAAAATAAGTTGTTATTAGTGTTTAGGAGGTAAAGCAAATGAAAAAGTTATTAGCTCTATGCTTGACGGCAGTTTTATGCTTATGCTGTCTTGCGTCGTGCAGTTCGTCAACCGTGAAAAACGAGTGGTTTTCGGATGAAATATTAGAGAAGTGTGCTGTTCCCAATTTGCCCAAACTTAGCGATAGCGATTATTATTATACTTATTCCGAGGGGACTGACGATAGTCTTACCTTCAACTACATTGAATTTCAAGCTACAAGCGAGGAAGTTAGAGAGTATGCAAGAGCCGTTTATGAGTATCTTGCGGCACAGGACTATAAATACTTGGGCACAAGAGGACATCAAAAGTCATCGCTTGCAGGAGCGTTTGCAACAGATTATTTTAGAGATGTTGATTCGTTTGGCGAATGTTATTCACAAATGCACTCCGAGGAATATATATTCGTTTATTCCAACGATACCGACGAATCGGATGGAATAGTTTTTAACGAAATAATCGTGTCCACCATCGATTCAAAAACTATTAAATATGACGGCAAGGACGTATATTGCAATGCCCATATAAAGCTAAATTATGACGAAAGCTATGCTCTGAAAGAGAATATAGTTGATTATCCCGCTACAGAAGGGGTTATATTTTACGGCTTTTTCCGCTCTTGCATCATAGATGGTAAAGAAACAGTATTGTATGACAAAACCGAAAATGGTATTATTACAACAGACTATTCATTGATGTACATTTATGAGGGTGGTACGGGAAAATTTGAATTTGACGGTATAACACATGAATTTACTTGGGCTGCTATTGATGATACCAATATCAAAGTTGAGTTTTGCGATAATTCATATGGGACTTTTACCTTAAAAGATGACGATATCGGTGTGTTTAATTACAATGGTATGATGTTGGTATATGTAGATTGAGTTTGATTGACAAATTCAACTATCAAAGTCATAAAAACAGGGACAAATGATGATTTCCACCTATATTTTGAGACTTTTTGGAGTTTCCACCCCCATTTTTGACCAATTTTTATATCTTTTGGAGTCCCCACCCATGTTGAGTCCATCGTGTGTCTCACACGTCGACTCGACAATGAATTGCCGTTGGCATGAATTGCGCTAACCCGCATGAATTGACCTTTGGTCATGAATTGCCCTGCGGGGCATGAGGAGAACAAGGCAATTCAATTCATGGAGTGAAGCGAGAAATCATGAAACACGGTTTCAATTCATGACACAAAGTGTCAAATCATTTTAATTGTGAGACCCTAAAATATCTCTTCAATACGCAAGAGATGAGATAATTTCATTGCCTGTTGATTATGCACACTTGTTTGCCCTCGGATACGTAGTGTTTATTGAATATTCATGTAGAGACTGTGACGTCTTTGCTAAAATGGGTATCTATGCGCATGGACATTATGATGGCGGCATAAGGTACAGCTACTCACATGATGATTACCGTGGCGACGTATCATTTGAAGAATTCATATAAAAATTCAAGAACTGATTAGAGATAGTATGCAAAATCGTGAAAAAGCACCCGTAGGCGCGCCTGCTTCTATTTGGGGACATCTTAAAAAAACGGAGAAACAATCTATGATACAAGACCTACACTCGCATACGTATTACTCCTTTTGCGGAAAGGACAGTCCCGAGATTATAATTGAAGCCGCCATAGACGGCGGTATAGAGCTATTTGGTATTTGCGACCATAACTACGGCGTTGGATTTGGTACGTGGGAGGCTTATGAAGCGCCCATCGACGTTGTGCCGAACCGTTATGATGCCGACGCACTCCGAAAATACTACGATGAGATCAGCGCGCTCAAGGAAAAATACGACGGTAAAATTAAGCTTCTTTGCGGCATTGAGGTAGCGACCGATTCGGAAAGGATCAAAGCCCCGTTGCCTGAAACGGCGGACATATCCTTTTTCGATTACTGCCTGATAGAAAGCCTTGCGAGAGCTGACTCAACTACGCGCGGCGATTTGTTTGCCTTTGCCAAAAGATGCGGTTGCCGACACGTCGGTATCGCGCACACGGATATGTTCTCATTTATTGAGTCCATCGGCGAGGATCCCTATCTCTATTTCAAGCGTATGGCAGAGGAAAATATCTTTTGGGAAATGAACGTCAGCTACGACAGCATCCACGGCTACCGTGAACATGCGTATATGCTTGAGTTCTTCAGAAACAAGGAGCAGCAGGATATAATCAGGAGCTCCGGAGTACGTCTGTCAGTAGGCTTTGACGGTCACAGAGCAGAGGACTACCTACCGGGGCGTGTAGCAGATTACTGCAGAAAAATAACCGAAATGGGAATAAAGCTGACGTTTGAGGATTGAACGCAGAATATATAGAAAAAATGAAAAGAGATAAAAAACAAGTACGTGAGGCGCTTTTGGAGGGATTGGCTGAGATAGTGCTGACTGTAATAGCCTTTGGTATCGGGACGCTGATCCTTTGGTTGATCGGAGTTGATTTTAAGTCAAGCTCTATATCGGGTGATGACGGATTTGTCATTCTGATCGGTATAACGGTACCCATCGCGCTATTCATTATCATCTACAATCTCGTAGAGTGGATCAAAGGAAAATTCGGAAGAAAAATGTTAAAAAGAAAAGATATAAGAATTCGCGACCCCTTCATTCTTACCGATACCGAGAAGGGCTGCTACTATATGTACGGCACGACCGATCTTGTGCCGGGTACTCTGCACGCAGAGCCTCGATTTTCGGTATACAAGTCGTACGACCTCGAAAGCTTCGAGGAGCCCCGCATTATCTTTGACGGAGAAAAAACGGGATTTTGGGCAGATAGAGATTACTGGGCGCCCGAGGTACATAGATGGGGTGGCAGATACTATCTTTTCGGAAGCTGTAAGGCGGAAGGAAAGCGCCGCGCTACCGAGATATTCGTCTCTGATACTCCCGACGGCGAGTTCGTACCCGTGTCGGATAAATCTATTACTCCCGAGGATTGGGAATGCCTTGACGGTACGTTCTTCGTAGATGACGGAAAGCCGTATATGGTGTTCTCTCACGAGTGGGTACAGGTCGGTGACGGCGAGATATGGGCAGTTCAGCTCTCCGATGATCTTACACGCGCCGTGGGTGAGCCCTTTATGCTCTTTAAGGCGTCGGATAATCCCGAGGTTAGTGAGCTTGAGGAGGGGAGCGGCAACTACGTAACCGACGGCCCATTCCTCTACCGTGAGGACGGCAAGATCAAGATGATCTGGTCGAGCTTCTATCAGGGCAGATATCTCGTGCTTGACGCCGAGTGTGACTCGCTGTTCGGCGAGTGGAGGCACGGTGGCAGTCGCTTTGATTTTGACGGCGGCCACGCAATGATATTTACAAGACTTGACGGAAGACGTATGATAGCCTTACACGCCCCCAACAAGGCAGATGAGGAAAGAGCGAATTTTTTTGAGATTTAAATTAGAAAAAAGATTAAAAGCAGCTTGAAAGGAGAGTAACGCTATGATCAAAGTCGAGCTTACCAAAAAGAAAATAGCCATCCTCCTATACGTCGTATATGCGCTTGGCGCAACCATGCTTCTAATATTTGGAAACAGCGTTGCTCTATGGGCATACGATGTTGTGTACGACAAGCTTAACGATAAAAACATAACGGACGTAGTGTGCGATGTTGATGCCGAGAGCGAGCTGCTCGCGGGTACCTATCACTACGTACAGTATACCGCCAAGGGAAAATTCAGAGGTGAGGCGGGACTGAAATTTGAGTCATTGGACCCCGAATATCTTACGGTAAACAATAAAGGCCGACTTTACGCAACTACTAAATTTGACGGTGAGAAGATAGACGCGCGTGTGAGGATAACCTCCTCCTATGATGACGACTTCGAAAAGGTTATAACCTTCCGCTTCGTAAAGAAATATCCCGAACGATTCACAGCCTCTTATAACGTTAAGGGGCACGGTGAGAGTGTGGAGTATTTAACGCTTGGCGTACCCGTGTACGTTTTTCCGATCATAGAAGCAGGGCAAATGTACAACGTTAGCAATTACTCTATAGAGTACGACGAGGAATATTTCGCGCCTACGGGTGACGGTTCGCTAACTCCGATAAAGGCTACGGTATATGGCGAGACGGTGTCGTTTACCGTGAAGTATGCTAACGGCTCGTCAGCCTCTACCGACGCGCTTACCATTAGACCGAGCGCTCCGCCGGAGCAGATTAAGGAGATATGTCTGAACGGCGTAAGCGCGAGTGAGTATAGCGCCGTGTTACGTGAGCGTATATACTTAACGGTTCGCGGAGCCAACGGGGCAATGCCAACCGACTACGCGCTCACCTTTGAGGACGAGAGCGACGTAATAAAGGACTCGGACGGAGCGATATACTTTAAGAGCCTTGGCATAAAGAGATTTACGCTTACGCTTCCCGGCGGCGAGTCAAAAGAGGTGCAGATAAACGTTAAAAACAAGATTGCTTTGCCCACAGTTTCTGATGAGGCAGTTGCTACTTCGCACGTGATAAAGCTTCTTGATACTGACGTAAAAACCTTTAAATTGAATTTCCCGAGCGACGTTACCTACGATACAATAGGCTATGAGTTTGACGGAGAAATGATTACCATTGCTTCAGCTCAGCGTAGCTTTACCGTAACTCCTAAAAAACACGGAACGACCACCTTCAAGCTCGTGATAGATGACGGACACGAGCGCTATGAGGAGGTGTATACAGTGCAGATCTCAAAGAACAAGAGCTTGATAGCTGTGATAGACAAAAACGTCGACGTGCTTGTACCTAAGGGCATGGGACATGTAAATATTTTCGCGCTTTTAGCCGTATTCGCAATGAATATGTTCAGATTTATCGAGATAAAGAATAGGTATTTAAGACTTGGTACATACACGCTTACAGCATTACCTATCGCTACTATCACGGAGATTGCGCAGCTCTTTATCCCGAATAGAACCGGCAGATTTTCAGACGTGCTGCTTGATATGCTTGGCTTCTACGTAGGTACGGCTTTAGTGCTTGTCATTACGTACGCGCTTCAGAGGATACGCGGTCGTTTTGAAAACAAGAAAGATGAAAAACTCGACACGGACAGTGTCGTTTAAGTAAAAAAAGGAGACAGATATGAAGGCTCTTATCGTAGTAGACATGCAAAAGGATTTTATCGACGGAGCGCTCGGCACATCAGAGGCTGTCGCTATCGTGCCCGCGGTCATTGCAAAGATCGAGGAGTATGAGCGTATCGGCGGCACCGTGATCTACACCAAGGATACTCATTATGAGAATTACCTCAAGACAAGGGAGGGACGAAGACTCCCGGTAGAGCATTGCGTAAAGGGAACGCCCGGACACGATATTCCGGATGATATACAAAGAGGACACGAGTTAGTATTTGAGAAGCTTACCTTCGGCTCGGTTGAGCTTGTTGAATATCTTAAGAGCTTAGATCTTGAGTCGGTTGAGCTTATAGGACTTTGCACCGACATTTGCGTTGTCAGTAACGCGCTATTGATAAAGGCTAATTTCCCGGAGCTTGAGATAAGTGTTGATCCTCGATGCTGCGCGGGAGTGACACCCGAAACTCACGAGGCGGCACTCACCACTATGAAAATGTGTCAGATAAATATTTTGCAGTAGATTTAAAGAAAATATGATATGATGAGTTTATGACACTACAAGCATTGCATCCTTGGTACAAAGGAAAGGAACGTAACTATGAAACAAAAAATCAAGCTTGGTATAATTCTCGGAGTAGAATTTATCGCTATAACCACGATACTTTTGCTTATTTTCTTTGCGGGTAAGAAAAGCTATAAGGTCACCTTTGATCTGAACGGCGGCACGCTTATATCCGGAGATGTAGAGCAGGTCGTTATGCAGGGAAAAAGCGCTACCCCTCCCGTAGCGGCAAAGGAGGGGTGTTATCTCCACTCCTGGAGCGCATCCTTCAAGCAGATAACCCGAGATATCGTTATAAAGGCTGTATGGGAGTGGCACACGAGCATAGGATTCAACTATACCTCCTCCGAGGATAGCGACTACTGTGAGATAGAAAGCTCGTTTAAAAATCTCACGGGTGACGTGTACGTCGGTGTTTATCATAACGACAAGAAAATACTCGGTGTACAGGACGGCGCCTTTAAGGACCGTGACGGCATAACCTATATCCACATGCTCGACGGTATTATTTCAATAGGTGACGAGGCGTTCAGCGAATGCGACTCGCTTGTTTCTGTTGAGCTTCCAAAGACACTTACAAAGCTTGGTAAAAACGCGTTTAAAAATTGTACCAGCCTCGAAAAGATCGTTCTGCCCGACACTCTTAAGGTGATAGAGGCGGGTACCTTCCTTGGCTGTACCTCACTTGAAGAGATAATTATTCCTTCTACCGTAGAGGTCATTGAGGAGGACGCATTTCTTGGTTGCACCTCGCTTAAGACTGTTACCTTTGCGGAAAAGAAGCTCGCAGTGACAGATCCCGAAGAAGAGGATGAGGACGAGAACGAAGAGGCTGTAGAGATAGAGAAGAGAGCGCCCCTTACCATTAAAGAAAACGCCTTTTCGGGTTGCGAGTCGCTCGTTGAGGTGACTTTGCCCGAGGAGATAGCCTTCATCGGCTCGCTTGCGTTTGACAACGAGCTTTTGACTATAAATATGCCCATCGCCGAGGATGAGGTCCCCGAGGATTGGGCGGACGATTGGTACGGCTCATCTACAGTGGTGTGGAAATACGTAGCTCCTACACCTGAGGAAGATCAGGAGCAAGAGCCGGAAAAAGAGCGCAGCTGGTTTTAAGCGAGGTCACGGAATATGGATATGACCATAGTACTCGGTATTTTCACACTCATCTTTTTCGTCACGCTCTCGATGATGTGCTTTTACCGTGAAAAGATCAACGTAAAGCTATGTAATTGGCTTTTCATCGTCGCCGATCTTTTGGCTTATTCCGCATGGACCTACTCCTACTATATGAAGGGGTGGCTTCGCGACGGATGGCTTACACTCGGCAATATCAGCCCCTTGATGTTTACGCTTATCCTTCTTACTCCTTTTATGAAGGACGGACCAAAGGAATACGTGCATAGCGCCATAGCGTTTTTGAATGTCGGAATGTTTATCGCTATGATAGTCAGTCCCGAGCACGATTATATTTTCAACTTCAATACCGAAGCTACATTCGCCTACACGACGGAGGCGGTCGCGCATCTCGTGTGCTCCTTGTTCGGTATCTACCTCGTGCTTTCTCATCAGGTCAAGGCAGACTTTAAAAGGCTTGTAAAGGCAGTGGTACTGACTCTTTCGATAATAACCATTGGAGTAATACTTAATTTCGTATATCACAGAAGCTATTTCGGTATGGACCCGTACGGCTCGGCAAAGATCTATATGATAGATATTTTCGGCAGCTTTTGGGCAACGCTTACCGCCTATTATTTCGGTGTCGTTATGGTGCTGATAGTAGGTATGCAGGGCGTATCCATGCTTGATAGATTTACGTCAAGATTCTTCGACCACGAGCAGTCACAGACGGAAAGGAATGATGTAATTGAAAACGAAAAACAATAAAAAGCAAAACCAAAGGACGCCTAAGGAAAGAAAAAATCTTTCCGTGCTTAATCAGGGCGATCTCGTTGTTATAAAAAATCGCTCCGCAATTTCCGGCGGAATGATCGGAGCTATAATTTTGTTTCTTTGCATAGGCGGCGCCATCAGCCTGAAATCCGCTTGGCATCTACCTCTTTTTTGGGTAGGAATACTACTTTTTGGAGCTATATCCGTGTATTCCATAGCGAATATGATATTTTCCAAAATAGTCCTTGATTCCCCTAAAAAGCAAATGACTGTTTACAATCCTTTTAAAATGGAGTACCAATTTGAGGATATAAATTACGTTGACGTTAAGATATCCAAGGGGAGCGACGGCGCAAAGCTATATACAGTTGTAGTCTATATATGCGATGGTAGAAGGACGGTTGAGGTCACTTCATTCTCAAGCGAACAGGCGTCTGAACTTGCCAATCTTTTAAGAGGAATGCTCGATAACGGAGCTATGGAGTTCCCTGAGGGTGACGAGGAGCCATTCGTCCTCGAGGACAGACGTTTTTTAAAGCGCAAGAGAAAGAGCAAGGACGTGGAAAAGACGGACTCCTCCGATACCGATGACGATAAGAAGTCGGATACCGAAAACGAGGAGTCAACGTCATCCGAAAAGGAAGAGTCCGATATAGAATTTAAGATGATAAAAAAGAGCGACAGCGAGGTATAATATGAGAGAGCATTTTCTTAAAAAGGCGGATGAAAATCTGCCTAAGATAAAAAGAAAAGAAATAAAACCCGACACGCCACTTACGGTTCTTAATAAGGGTGATAGCGTTACCGTGGATCTTGGTAATCACTACGTGGGATATCTTTCCTTTAAGATGTGGTACGTCGACGAGTACATTGACGCGCCCGTGACTCTTCGAGTGCGCTTTTTTGAGACGCGTCAGGAGCTTGATTACGATTATTCCGGATACAACGGTTGGCTTTGCGAGTCCTGGATACAAGAGGACACGGTCAAGGTAGATTTTCCCGGTGTGTTCTCACTTTCGAGAAGATATGCCGCAAGATTTATTAAGGTAGAGGTCGTACACACTCCGCGAAAGCTCTCGCTTTCCGACTTCGTATTTACTGCCGAGACCGGCGCTGATGAGTCAAGGCTTATCCCATACGAAAGCTCGGACAAGGAGCTGAAGGAGATCGACAGAGTAGCTGTGAATACTCTCAAAAACTGTATGCAAAGAGTATTTGAGGACGGTCCTAAGCGTGACAGACGTCTTTGGATAGGCGATCTCAGACTTGAGGCTCTGGCAAACTATTATACCTTCGGAGACACCGCGCTGGTTAAGAGATGCCTCTATCTCTTTGCCGCCGCTAAGAAAAACGACCTTGGCTTCTTGCCGGGCTTCGTTTACGAAAATCCCATCTACTTCAGCGGAGACTGGCACATCGTGGATTATTCTATGATGTACGTCAACAGCCTTTGCGATTATCTTTTACATATAGGCGACAGGGAGACCTTTGACGAGCTGTATCCCCTCGCTAAATCGCTTATGGAAAGCGCTCACGCCTGTCTTGACTCTGACGGCATACTCACAGTTCCCGAAAACGATATGTTCATAGATTGGTGTCAGGGACTTAAAAAGCAGGCGGCTCATTTCGGTGTATACCTCTATACGCTTGATAATCTCGTAGCTACTCTTGAGGAAATAGGCTCTCCCGATGCCGACGTCTATAAGGCGAGACTTGAAAAGGGCAGAAGAGATGCTCGCAGAGTATTCTTCAATGAGGAGAAATGTGCCTTCATAAACGAGCGCGACGAGATGCAGTACAGCGTACATGCGAGCGCTTGGATGACACTTGCCGGCGTAGTCGAGGGTGAGGAGGCGAAGCGCGTTATGCATGACGTTATCTTATCCGACGAGAGCGTAAAGCCCTTTACACCCTATATGCATCATTACACTGTCGAGGCGCTCTTTAAGGCAGGACTTACCACCGAGGCTGTACAGTATATCCGTCGCATCTGGGGCGGTATGGTATCCTTGGGTACGGATACCTTCTTCGAGGCTTACGTGCCGGGCGATCCCACCTTCTCGCCATACGACGACAACAAGGTAAACAGTATGTGCCACGCATGGAGCTGTACGGCTACTTACTTCCTTAGAAAATACGGAATTAAATAATTTTATGAGGTTATAATAATGACTAAACAAAAGCTTCTTAAGCTCTCGCTTATCACTCTTATTATTGGACTTTGTATCCTTGCGATAGCTTACTTCTTCTTCCACTTCGTCACCGATAGCGGCATCAGCCTTCAGTGGCATCCTGAGGCGGGTAAGCCCTTCGTTACCGATATGATCGGTCAGCTTGCGACTCTCTTTCTTTTTGCAAGCGCAATGAGCGCAATCTCTGCTCTCGTGTTTTTTGATGAGGATAAAAAGTAATTCTTTTTCGGTCTTTAAGATTTTAAGAAAGGAATTAAAAAATGAAAGAAAATAAAGATTACGACGCGCAAATTGCCGATAAAACGGAACAAAATGGGATACGTGGCTTTGCCCGAGATTTTCTTGCAGGTATCTGTATAGGCGTCGCCTTCATTATTCCGGGATTTTCAGGTGGATCGGTCGCGGCTATCCTCGGTGTTTATGAAAAGCTCATACATGCTATAGCCAACATATTTAAGGAAATGAAAAAGAGCGTTATCACGCTCCTGCCTATAGGTCTCGGTCTTGTTACGGGCGCCGTAGCCCTGATGTATCCTCTCGGCTTTATGCTCGAGAGATTCCCACTTCCTACCGTAGCTATCTTTGTCGGACTTGCCCTCGGCGGCATTCCCTCGCTTTCTGAAAAGGTAAAGGGAAAAATAACTCGTAACAATGCGATTGCTTTGGCTATACCTCTCGTCTTTGCGGCATTGCTTTCATTTATACCAATAGGGGCCGACGTAGATCTTACGAGCCTGAAGCTCGGAGGATATCTGCTCCTTATCGTAGTCGGACTTGTCGGCTCGTGCGCTCTTGTAGTGCCGGGAATATCCGGCAGTATGATACTGCTTATACTCGGATACTATAACCCTATACTCAGACTCGTCACCGACAAGCTATTCAAATTCGAGGATTTAGGCAGATGTATTTTGGTGCTTGGAAGCTGTGGCGTAGGTATAGCGATAGGATTTTTCCTAATATCCGTGCTTATGAAAATACTTCTTGCAAAATATCCTCGCGGCACCTACTTCGCTATCATAGGATTCATTATCGGCTCGGTACCCACTGTGTTCGTGTCGACTATGAAGGACGTCGGTATGCTCACGTCCTCGCTTGAGCTTGTATCGGCTCCAAGCTCTATATTGCATTACGCAGTATGCTTGTTCCTCCTTCTCGCCGGGGCTTGCGCGTCGTATAATTTTGCTACCGTTGCCAAGGGAGAGCTCGAGGAAGAATAATTTATTAAGGAATAAAAACAAAGCCCCGTGAATATGCTTGAATAGCAGAGCGCGGGGCTTAGCTCTTGCGCTTTTGAAAAAGCTTTTGTACGGAGGGGCTATGTTTATATATTCCATCAGAGCATCGACGATAAAATTTGTTGCGTGCGTCTTGCTTTGTCTTTTGGTTCTCGGTGCGCTTTTTGCTATCGGTTCAAGCGATGCGGTATACGCGTCTGCCGTTGGTAAGGAAATAAATTACGGCGGTATGAAAACCAATGAGGATAGAGTCGCGTTTATAGAGGGATTCGGCATTAAGGTAAAGAGCGAGCCGGTAAGAGAAGAGATCTTCACAATGCCCGACGATTTTGACCGAGTAATTCTCGGTTATAACCAGATACAAAAATCGCAAGGGCTGGACTTGACGAAATATGAGCGAAAGCGCGTTACCCACTATGCCTACGAGGTCACCAATTACGACTCCGATGGCAAGGTGTACGTAAATCTGCTTGTGTATAAAAGCAGGATAATCGCCGCAGATATATCGTCGCTTGATAACGGAGGATTTGTATCGAGTCTTACCGATATTGACGCATCAAAGTTAAAATAAATGTACAAAAATAAAAAAGCGAGAGAATCGCTTTAAAAGTAATTCTCCCGTATCCGAGCGATATATCGCTAACTTAAGTTGTCAATTAACAGTTATTAGCGGTTAATTGTGACAGCAGCAACAGAAAACGACGATAATAGCAAGGATGATGATCCAGGTGCAGTTGTCGTCGAAAAGGTGGCAAAGACAGTTGTTGTTCATAGTATGTTCCTCCGAAGAAAGTTTGCGATGTTGCACCGCTTATTTACATAATATGCGAAGGCGCCGTACTATGATACAAATAAAAAAAGAGAGTAGCTATCAACGTGATACCAAAGGCTTATACTCCTTTTCGTACCACGCGGCTACTCTCTTTTTTATTGTTGATAAATTAAAGCGCGTTACCCTCGCCGTCAAAGAGCGGGAGCTTTTCAAGGTAGATGATATCGTCGCGATCTGCCGCCTCACCCTCTGCAAGTACGGTCATCTTGCCTACGATAATACCGCCCGCCTGCTCAACAAGATTTTCAAGAGACAAAAGCGAGCCACCGGTGGAGATTACGTCGTCAACGATAAGCACTCTCTTACCCTTGATGTACTCCGCATCCTCACCGTCGATGTACAAGGTCTGCTTTGCCGCGGTGGTGATAGACTGAGTTTCACACTTAACAACGTCCTTCATATAGAGCTTTACCGACTTTCTTGCAAGGACGTAACGGTTCTTACCGGAGAGACGGCACATCTCGTAAACAAGCGGAATACCCTTGGACTCGGCGGTGATCATAACGTCATGCTCAGGAGCCTTAGCTACCAGAGCCGCAGAGCATTTTTCGGTGAGTTCAACGTCACCAAAGAGGATGAATGCTGCAATATTGAGATTTTCTCCAATAGGGCAGAGCGGGAGATCTCTCTCGATGCCTGCAACCTTAAGTCTGTATACCATATCGATTTCCTCCAAAGCATATCTATTTAACGGATATAGTATACATCATCTCGGGGAAATTTTCAAGTCATTTTCTATCATTTGTAAAAAAAAGTAGAAAACTTTTATAAGTAAAAATCGTGACCGCCTATAGAATACGCGTATTCTCGGGACTTTACTATCCAGTTTGACTCGGCCACTCTTGGATTTAAGAAGAATAGGGCATTGTCCGACAGCGAGGTTCCTTCAAGACATATTTTTGCCGCGAGTGTTGAGTTAAAGCTCGGATCCTTGTATATCGAGCCGTCCAGTATAGGACTGAACTGTACGCCGTATTTACGGTCGAATATTACGCCGTATATCGTGTTTGGATATAGAGGAGATTTCACACGGTTGAGTATTACGTCGCCCACGGCTATCTGACCGATAAGCGTTTCTCCCTGACTCTCCGCGTTGATTATCTTGGACAGCCAGTATACCTCGTCCTCTCGGTAGAATTTGGACGCGTGCGCTAAAGGAGTGTATTTGCCGGACAGGATCACGGCGCTCCTTGTTTGTTCCTTGATCTCAACGCCAAGCGCCTTCGTAAGAGTGGTTGCCGGTACGTACATTCTACCGTTGCTCATCAGTACGTTTGGCGAGAAGGCAAAGAGAGGTCTATCGTTTGCGTACGTTACAAAGCCGCCGTCAGTCGCGGTAAGATACAGACCGGACATTTGTAGAGTAGCTGTCTTGGTGGATTTGTTGTAGCTTACCGATGCCTCGCCGAGCGAGTTTGCGAAGGCGCGCAGGGGAAGGTAGAGTATACCGTTCATCATAACTGCCGGCTCTGACAAGGTCTTACCGTTTACGCTAACCGTCCTTTGTGAGTGTTGCCATAGGTTTCGGGTGGTTATGCCGGGGAGCTTGTACTCGATTTTACCTGTTTCCAGGTTTATGTACTCGCTTTCGTGATTTGCGCCGGATGTAGTCGCTCTTCCTTGCCGTATGCCTATGGCTGTCGGCGAGAATGCGGATATGCCTATCGCAAGCGCCAGTGTACCTCCGAGTATTGAGGATTTCAGTCGTAGCTCTTTATTGTTGCTTTTTTTCATATACGTTCTCCTTTCACGCCGTCCGACATTATTGTACCGCGACAAGCGGCAACACCGTCGGCAGCGTAAATTTATTGTACCATACCCCCTCCCACCTCTTCAATGCTGAATATATGGTAGCGCAGTTATATGATGGAAGCCCGAATGTATAGCTTTATAGATGAACACCACAAATCATAAAGCGCGAAGTAGAATGTTTAACAAATCCGCCGTAACACTTCATATTTATGTAATATTAGGAGAATTTCACGTCGATTTATCCCTCTTTTTGTATCGCAAATACACGAAAACAAAAATCTCGAAATTTTTTTATTTTTTTTGCAAATACCTATTGACAAACGATTTTATTTGTAGTATAATAGTCAAGCAAACAAGCGATGGCTCGTTGGTCAAGCGGTTAAGACGTTAGCCTCTCACGCTGAAAACATGGGTTCGATTCCCGTACGAGTCACCAGAACGACACCACCCAACAGGGTGGTGTTTTTTCGTTCTGGTG
>JAZOUM010000047.1:0-11940 GCA_045658205.1 Eubacteriales bacterium
TTCGACGGCAGAACTGAAAAATATCAGATCGCTAACGGAAGAGTTAACGGGCGCTCATATATCGAAGTAGTTATGCCTGCTTCCCTAATAAATGAAAGTATGATTATAAGCAACGCCTCGGCGAGTGTGACTTATAATCTATCCGCGTATGCGGCGGCTATGAATAATGGCGACAATATACTACATGATATGTTGGTTTGTATTTCGGAATATTCATCTGCTGCCAAGGCATATATAAATGCGCAAAAATAAATAATAAAATCAGAGCAAGAATGTCAGCGTACACTTTCATTCTTGCTCTGTATATTTTTATTTAAGTCAGAAATTAAACGTTAATTGCGCAAGAGAATTTCCGGTAGACGGAATTGCGTTCTTTTTACACTTGGTTGCATCCTGACCGAAAGCTTCGATCCTATCAGTTACAAGCTCTACCTTTACACCCTTCTTGGGCAATTGCATAATTTGTACACCCGAAGCAGTTCTTGTAGATTTTACAGGGACGAGCGAGGATTTTATAAGCATACCCCTGCCTGCGTCGCTTCTGATAAAGACCTGCTTGGGATCTTTACCCTCGTATATAGCTCCTACAAGAGGAGATTCGGTTGAATATGCTCCCGTGATTTTACGTCTGCGTGACTTGGAAACGTAGGCAGACATTTTAACTCTGAGTCCCTTGCCATTTTCAAACACGTAAAGTACGTGATGCTCAGGAACGATATCGTAAATCATCTGACAACCTACGACATGCTCGTCGTCATCCATGGAGAGCTTACTCGGAATATAGTCACCCATTTGACTCGGCTTTGAAATATCAAAATCAGCTACCTTGACTCTATATATTTGCCCCTTATCCGTGAAGAAGAGAATATCTCCCTTGTTATCGGTATCTTCGGAATAAATAATAAAGTCGCCTTCTTTGAGCTTGTGTTCATCTGCAGAGCGAGTTCCCTGCACCGATAGCTTCTTGAAATAGCCGCCCTTTGTGAGTATGAGGCGACAATTGTAATTCTCGAAGAATATATCCTTATCCGGCTTAACAACCTCTTCTTTGCTGATAAGCGCAGTTTTACGAGGCTTGCCGTACTTCTTCTTGATTGCCTGGAGCTGAGAAATTATTTTCGACTTAAGCTTGAGCTCGTCCTTGAGAGTTTCCTTAAGCTCTTCAATTTCAGCGCGTAGACTCTCAATTTCTTGCACTCGATTGAGAATATATTGTCTATTGAGGTTACGGAGCTTGATTTCAGCAATATACTCGGCTTGTCTTGTGGTTAAATTAAATCCTGCCGCAAGATTTGGAACAACATCCTCTTCAAGCTCGGTATTTCGGATAATTCTGATAGCCTTATCAATATCAAGAAGAATCGCGGCAAGACCGAGGAGAAGCTCGTGCTTGTCTTCTTTTTTACCAAGCTCATATTTAAGCTCACGAGAATAGCACTTTACTCTGAATTTGATCCATTCCTTAAGAATTTCTCTTACTCCAAGCTGCATTGGCGTACCTTCTACAAGTATATTGAAGTTGCAGTCAAAATTATTCTCAAGCTCGGTTATTGAAAACAACTTCTGCATTACAAGCTCGGGATTAGAATCCTTACGAAGAGCGAATATAAGCTTAAAGCCATTAAGATCAATAGCGTCTCGTACGTCAACAACCTCGCGCAGCCTTCCGGATACGATCATATCCTTCGCCTTTTTCATTATGGCTTCTATACAGGAGGAATAAGGAATTTCGAGTATTTCTATTTGATTTTCCTTCTTCACGTACTGATATTTCGCGCGCATCTTAAAGCTTCCAACACCCGTCTCATAGATGCGCTTCATTTGTTCTCTATCGTATATGATTTCAGCTCCACCGGGAAAATCGGGAGCGGGCATAATATCGAGTATACGATCAATGGTAGCGTTGGGGTTTTTGAGTAACGCCACAGTTGAATCACATATTTCGGCGAGGTTAAATGAGCAAATGGAGCATGCCATACCAACCGCTATACCTAAATTAGGAGAAACGAGAATATTTGGGAACGTTGTCGGGAATAATGTCGGCTCGGTCATGCTATTATCGTAGTTGGGGACAAAATCAACAGCATCCTTATCTATTCCGCTAAACAGCTCGGTGCAAATCGGCTCAAGCTTAGCCTCTGTATAACGCGAAGCCGCATATGCCATATCACGTGAATATTGCTTACCGAAAGATCCCTTTGAGTCTACAAAGGGATGAAGTAACGCTTCGTTATCACGAGTCAAACGTACCATCGTTTCATAAATAGAGGCATCGCCGTGAGGATTAAGCTTCATAGTCTGACCGACAATATTCGCGCTCTTCGTTCTTGCGCCGTTGAGAAGTCCCATTTTGTACATGGTGTAAAGGAGCTTTCTATGCGCAGGCTTAAAACCGTCAATTTCCGGTATAGCTCTCGATACGATTACGCTCATAGCGTAAGGCATATAATTTTTCACCAAGGTTTCCGTTATTGGTTGCTCGGTAGCCTTAGCTTCGTTAGCCTTTATATCCTCGATATCAATTTTCTTTTTCTTTGCCATTTTTTAATCCGTCACAATCTTATAATATTATGTGCTGCAGCTCTTATCATTCGGTTATAAAGAGCAAGTCCTATACCGCTCATTTTAGGTAACGGAGCGTATATAATGTCGTAGTTCTTGCTATCGGCATCTCTCAAAAGCTTAAATAATAAATGGGCTTGCGTTATTTCATCGTTACGCATTCCAAAGGTGTAGATATCAACGGTTGGAACTGCATTTGATATACATTCAGCATCGTCCTCGTAGGCAAGAATTGCTATCTTTCTCTCGGATGAGTTGCTTTTTAAATATGCGACTATATTGTCCTTGTCGCCGTCAAGCAAGACCACTGGGGCGCTCGGAGCATAATGCCTATACTTCATGCCGGGAGAAATAGCAACCTCTCCTGTCTTAAGACTGTCCGTAACAGCATTAGCGACGGTAACGGTTAGTCCAAGACTTTCGAGATCTTCCTTTGTTATTTTTCCCGGGCGCAAAAGCGTAAGAGTTTGATCATCGTTTATTTTTACTATAGTAGATTCCAATCCAAAATCGCATTCTCCACCGTCGATGATCGCATCAACTCTTCCATACATATCCGCTTTTACATGCTCAAAGCAAGTAGGAGAAGGACTGCCAGAAAGATTGGCTGAAGGAGCTGCAATCGCCACTCCTGAAAGCTTAATTAATTCTCTGGCAATTTCGTTTTCCGGGCATCGTACCGCAACAGTGTCAAGTCCACCGCGAGTTGTTGGAGGTATTATATCCTTTGATTTTAATATAACGGTCAAAGGACCGGGCATGAAGCTTTCTGCCAATAAATAATATGCCGAATTTGTAAAAGCATATCGCTCTGCATCCTCGGGTGATGACACGTGTATGATGAGAGGATTATCGGACGGTCTTCCTTTAGCTTTGTATATCTTAGCTGTTGCGGATGGATCCGTTGCATCCGCACCTAAGCCGTAAACTGTTTCGGTCGGAAAAACAACTAACCCTTTGTTACGTATGATACTTGCCGCTTCAGATAGCTCGTCATAAGAATTATTTACATCTGAAATCGAAAAAATCTTAGTTTCCATTTTCCTCACCCTTAAGACGCATTGCGGTATCAAGCGCTATAAGATCATCAATTATTATATCGATATTTCCATTCATAAAATTATCAAGATTGAAAATAGTTTTATTAATTCGATGATCGGTGACCCTCGACTGAGGATAATTGTAAGTTCTGATTTTTTCGCTTCTATCACCGCTACCGACCTGACTTTTTCTTGTAGAAGCAATCTGATCGTTTTGCTCTTTTTCTTTGATATCATAGAGCTTGGTATACAAAAGCTTCATAGCCTTTTCTTTGTTCTGAAGCTGACTTCTTTCTCCGTCGCATTCAATAACTATACCTGTGGGAAGATGGGTAAGTCTTACTGCGGATTCAGTCTTATTAATGTGCTGACCACCGGCTCCACTTGACTTACACGATTCAATTTTAATTTCAGAAGGATTGATATCAACCTCTACCTCATCAGCTTCCGGTAGGACAGCTACAGTTATAGTAGAGGTCTGTATTTTTCCATTTGATTCGGTTACAGGTATTCTCTGCACTCTATGAACGCCGCTTTCAAATTTAAATCGTGAATAGGCGCCGTCACCTATAACCGTGAATGTTATATTTTTAATTCCGCCAAGCTCGGTTTCGTTTAGGTTTATTACTTCTATCTTAAATCCGCGGTTAGCCGCATACATAGAATACATTCTATAAATATCGTATGCAAAAAGAGCCGCTTCTTCTCCGCCTGCGCCTTGTCGAAGCTCTATGATTACGTTTCTGGAATCGTTTGGATCCCTTGGCATCAGCAGTATCTTAAGCTCCTCTGACAAAGAGTCGCAAAGCGCTCTTTTTTCCTTAAAATCGTCTTCGGCAAGGTCGCGAAGCTCTGACTCCAATGAAGAGTCTCTCATCATTTCATCAGCTTCGTTCATTTCGTTTTCGGCCTTGAGATACTCACGATATTTTAATACTATCTCGGAAAGTTTATTGTATTCCTTTATAAGCTTTTGGTATTCTTTGTTATTAGCAATGATGTCCGGGAGAGTGAGCATTTGCTCGATCTCCTTATACCTGTCATCTGCATGTGATAATCTTTTTAACATTTTTCACCTCAAAATAATATATGATAATATTAAATTTTGAGTAGAACTATTTTACAAATGCGCAAAACGCCTTATAGGTAGAATATACGTCAGCTTTAGAAACAACCTCGTACGGAGCGTGCATAGATATTACAGGCACACCGAGATCGACCGTCTCAATATTGTGGTTGGCGATATACATTGCTACAGTACCACCTCCTCCGGCATCAACCTTACCAAGCTCCGCTGTCTGCCAGATAACTCCGTTATCGGCGAAGAGACGTCTTACAAATCCTACAAATTCAGCCGAAGCATCACTGGTTCCAGACTTGCCTCTTGAGCCGGTATACTTGCTAAGGCAGGTGCCGCATGAGATCATAGCGCTATTTCTCTTCTCATAAACGTCGGAGAAATTAGGATCATACGCTGCGTTTACGTCTGCACTAAGACACTTGGACTTACTTCTTACGATGATAGAATCTGCATTAAGAGATGTGGAAATCATAGAAATTATGTCAACGAGAACGTCGGACTGCATACCTGTAATACCAACAGAACCGATCTCTTCCTTATCTGCAAGTACTACCATAACGGTATGTTTAGTGTCTGCGTTATCTAAAAGTGCAGTTACCGCGGGATATGAGCATACACGGTCATCGTGACCGTAAGCACCGATAAGCGCGCGGTCAAATCCGATATCACGAGCTTTAAACGCAGGAACTAAGGAAAGCTCTGCGCTTAAGAAATCTTCCTCGGTAACACCGTACTTATCATAAAGCATAGAAAGCACTGTGAGCTTGATTTTGTCAGAAACATCATCACAGTCGTAAGGAAGGCCGCCAACAAGTATATTGAGCGTTTCACCTGCGATTGCTGTACCGAGAGGCTCCTGAGACTGACGCTGAGCAAGATGAGGAAGAAGGTCGTTAATATAGAATACAGGATCTGAATCATCCTCTCCGATCTTTATATCCACAACCTCACCGTCTGCTTTTACCATCACACCGTGAAGTGCAAGAGGGATCGCAGTCCACTGATACTTCTTTACGCCGCCGTAGTAGTGAGTCTTAAGGAATCCCATACCGGCATCCTCGTAAAGAGGAACCTGCTTAAGATCAATTCTCGGAGAATCAATATGAGAGGCGAGAATTCTTATACCATCCTTTTCGAGATCCTCTTCGCCTATCTTAAACATTATAAGGCTCTTGCCGTTATTGTTGAAGTATTTTTTATCACCAACCGCGATTTTATCACCGAGATTATATGCGGTGTAGCCCTGCTCTTCGATCATTTTTATCGTAGCAACAGTCGCTTCTCTTTCCGTTTTTGCATCATCGAGGAACTGCATATATCCCTTGGAATAGTCAAAGATTGCCTTGATTTCCTCGGCGGAAGCCTCCTCGAATACATTTTTCTTTTTATAGGAAAGCTTATCAAGCATTTCCTGTCCGTTTTTCTTTTCCATAGTTATATCTCCTAATTTTAATTATCAAAAATTGCAGTCTTAAGTAGAAAAATCTTTTCTCTTAAGCTATTTATATCTGAATTGTTTTCTATACAATAATCGCACATCTGCATTAACTGTTCGTTTGATATCTGGCTTCTAATACGAGTTTCTGCCTGTGCTTCGGTTAATCCGTCACGTTTAATTATACGTTCTAATCGTATGTCATTATCGGCTATAACGCAAACGGTAACATCGCACTCATCGTTAAATTTAGATTCAAAAAGCAAGGGGGCATCAATTAAAACACCAATACAGTCTCCCTTTTCTTTTAGCGTTTGTATTTTAGCTTTGACATCCGCGAGTATATGCTTATGCGTGATTTTATTTAAAAGGTTAAGCTGATCATGTGATTTAAAAACGATATCACGCAAAGCGCGTCGATCAATACCGTTTTGCGCCTTTATTGTATCTCCAAAAGTTAGAATTAACTCTTTAGCGCACTTTGAATCGGTTGAAATCATATTATGGTATACGGCGTCCGTATCAATGGAAACAACACCGAATTCGGCAAATATCGCGCTTACAAGGCCTTTGCCTGCTCCGGTACCACCACACAATCCTACTACCTTCATATCCAACCTCCTATAGTATCACAACATATATTATAAAATATTTAATAGAAAATGTCAAGTTTAATAATAAATTTGTAGCCAAATCCATGTATTTTATCTTTTAGCAGAGATGATAAAAGCAAAATCACGTTAAACTTAAGAAATGAATATAATCCTATTAAACCTGCTTTTTAAGGAGTTTTAGAAAATGATTTATTTTGGCGCTTCAAATTCATATAATGGCTTTATTACGAATTTTGACAAGATATTTGACCGTGAAAAACTGTCTCGCTTGTATATCATAAAAGGTGGCCCAGGAACCGGTAAAAGCACGATGATGCGCACAATAGCAAAACACTTTTCTTCGTTACCTAAAATAGAAATCCGTTGCTCATCAGATCCCGACTCACTTGATGGATTGTTAATAGAATCGGGTGCTAAAACCGTAGGAATAGTTGACGGAACTAGCCCACACGTTGTTGAAGCTGATTTTCCAGGAGCGATTGAAGATATAATAAATCTATACGATGGCTTTAACAATAGTAATTTAAGCAAAAGATATATCGATTTAAATAGACTATCGCTCCTCAAAAGAAATTTGTATGTAAGGGCGTATGAAGCACTTAATGTGGCAGGCCAAATACACAACTATATATCAACAAATTATATAGATAATAGCACTTATAAAAAGGCAGAGTACATATTACGCAAGGAAATAAATGTAGAAAAAAAGAAGTTTGGACAAATAACGAGCAGCAATTTCATGCGCACATCATTCTCAAAAAATGGACTGCAGAGTATCGCTGATCCCGGCAATAAAAAAGAAGTTATATTAATAAAAGGCGACGGTATATCCGAGTATATCGCTATGAAAGTACTGTGTGATTTTTTAAAGCGAGAACGTATTGCGGCGTTAATATACTCTTCGCCGTTATCTAAAGGGCTTATTGATACAATCGAGACTGACGATGCGATTTACGCGATTTCCTATAAAGACAATGTTGAGAGTGTAAATGTAAGCGAGATAATCGATCGCGACGGATATAGGAGTATGCATTATTCATATTCTAATTTTATTAAGGAAGCACAAGTCTGTTTTGCGGAAGCCGCATTGTTACACGCAGAGATAGAAAAAATATATTCGAGTAGTATAGATTTTACAGTTAACGATAGCAAAACGAAAGATGCGATAGATAAAATTAGTGCGATTTTTGCAGAATAATGATTTATTGCTTACTTATTTTCTTGACATATTAATATTTTTATGATACTATATAGTGTGTAAATAAAAAGGCAGCCGCAAAATTGTCTTTGCGACTGCCATAAAATCTATTAAAGCTTAGAAACAATTGCTTCGGTATCGCTTGCGATTACAAGCTCTTCGTTTGTAGGTATCATATAGACAGCAACCTTAGAATCATCGGCAGAAATCTTTACAGGTGTACCTGAATGTCCGAAATTGTTTCTTTCAAGGTCTATCTTAACGCCAAGATATTCAAGCCCCTTGAGAGAATTTTCTCTTATATAAGGCATATGCTCACCGATTCCTGCGGTAAATACTACGGCATCAAGACCGCCCATTGCCGCAGAATACGATCCGATATACTTCTTAATTTGGTAACAAAGCATATCAAATGTTAGACGAGCTCGCTCATCGCCATCATTCATTGCTTTTTCTACGTCACGAGAGTCAGAGCTGATACCGCTTATTCCAAGGAAGCCACACTTTTTGTTCATATAATTATCTGCTTCATGAGGTGTCATTCCCTCTTTGTCCATAATGTATGTTACGATGGCCGGATCTATGGCTCCGCATCTTGTTCCCATCATTATTCCATCAAGAGGAGTAAAGCCCATAGATGTGTCAACACACTTACCATCCTTAACTGCAGTAATAGATGAACCGTTTCCTATGTGGCAGGTAACGATTTTTGTTCCCTCTGCTTTACCGCCGAGCAACTTGATCATCTCTCCGCTTACGTATCTATGTGACGTTCCGTGTGCTCCGTAACGACGTATCTGATACTTGTCGTACATATCGTAAGATATGCCATACATATATGCTTCCTTCTGCATAGTCTGATGGAAAGCGGTATCAAATACAAGTACCTCGGGTGTATTGGGCATAACCGATTTACAGCCCTTAATACCCATAATGTGCGCAGGCGTGTGCAAAGGAGCGTATGCAATGCACTTATCGAGAATCTCCATTACCTCATCGTTAACAAGCACTGATTCGGTAAAGAATGCGCCGCCGTGAACCACTCTATGACCGATAGCCTCTATCTCATCAACTGAGTTGATACATCCTACCTCCTTGTCCAAAAGTGTTTCTACTATAAGCTTTGTTGCCTCTGAGTGATTAGGAAGAGACTGTTCTTTTACATACTCTGCTTTTCCCTGCGTTTTATGGATAATACGAGAGCCATCTATACCGATTCTCTCGCAATTTCCCTTAGCAAGAATATCCCCCTTAGCAGTATCAAAGAGCTGATACTTAAGTGAGCTTGATCCGGCATTTACAACTAAAACTTTCATTGTATATCTCCTTGTTTTTTTACTGTAAGGTTATTATACAACTATTTTATAGAATGTTCAAGTAGATTTTAAAATTATTTTATAAAAAGGAGACCGTATGAATATAGGTATTATTTGTGAATACAATCCGTTCCATAACGGTCATCTTTACCAAATAGAAAAGATACGCGAAGAATTCGGTGAGAGCGCTAACATCATTTCTGTAATGAGCGGAAATTACGTTCAACGTGGTGGTGTTGCTATAACGGACAAGGGTATACGTGCAAAATGCGCTGTTACAGCAGGTGCAAATCTTGTGCTTGAGCTTCCCTTTCCGTTTTCTATGTCCAGTGCAGAATTTTTTGCTAGGTCGGCTATACATGTACTTAACAGTCTTGAGTGTATTGATATGGTATCATTCGGTAGTGAATCCGGATCTATTGAAGCGCTTGAAAAAACTGCAGAGGTTATGCTTTCGGAAGAATTCAATAGAGTGATTTTGGACTTGTCACAAGATGTAGAAAAACGAAAGTTTGGACATGCGGCACTTTGGGAGATCGCACTAAAATCTATAACCGGAGATGATAATTTAGTCACCTTAACGCCTAATAACATCCTCGCGTTAGAATATATCAAAGCAATAAAATCTATGAACTGCGGTATGTCTATTCATACTTTAAAGAGAGCAAATAATGATTTTTCCGATGAGAGTTTTGTTCCGGGCGCTATTCAAAGTGCTATGGCAATAAGAAACTGTATGTATAAAAATGACTATTCTGCTCTTGATTATATCCCTCAAAGCACTAAAAACACCATTATTGATGCGATTCACACAGGAGACTTCCCGTGCGATAACGAGAAGTTATCTGCTGCGATCATTTCCTCTTTACGTATAAATTCCTCCTCTTGTATTAATGAAATTCATGATACGAGTGGCGGTTTATATAATCGTCTTTCGGAGCTCAGCTTCAAGGCGAATACAATCGATAGTTTAATTCGCGATGCCGAGTCTAAGCACTTCACCAAAGCAAGAATTCGCCGAGCGTTATTTTACTCTTTATTGGGCGTTACCTCCTCTCAATTAAAAGAGCTGCCGGCATATACTCAATTACTTGCTTGTGACACAAAAGGCAGAGCCATTCTAAAAGCTATTGGAAAACGATCCTCCTTCCCTGTTTTGACAAAACCGTCCGACTTTGGTAAATTGTCGGGTGCGTCCTTGTCACAAAAAAGATTCTCAGATACGGCTGATTCAATATTCCAATTGACCAAACCCGTGCCCAAAGACGGAAATAGCTCACTGCGCTATACTCCGTTTGTAAAAAAATGATTCTTTTTGCGATACATTTACCACCACTGTTTTTGTCGAAGGTATTTACACCCAAGAACCGTTTTGGTATTATAGTATCGAAAGCGGACAAGCTTGCCGTCGTTTTCTAATTTTCAGAAAGGAGAATAAAAATGTTAGAAGTTAACGGTGCTAAAAGCAACGAATTCCTTGAATACAAGGGCAGACCTCTCGTTCGTCAGGGCGATGATATTTACTACGGCGATATGTCAGATAAATATTACATCTATATGCTCGTGATGAATGAAGTTGACACTGAACACGGTACTATACCCTCACAGATTATGGTACAGTTACTTGATAGCAATACAAAGATTCCTAAGGAGCAGAAGATTCTTTCCGGCCTTAAGGATGCGTTTGATTTTGCTGACGCTTGGTTGGAGCGTTACAACAGATAAATCCAATCGTCAAAACGTGCGCAATATTTATTGCGCAAGGAGGTAAAAAAATGAAATGGCTGCAAAATGGCAACCTTGCAAAATTGGTTGCTTTTTTTGTGATTGCCGTCATCATTACTTGCACTGTATCCTTTGCTGCAAACGGATGGCAATCATTTATTAATGAGCCTACCACAGATAATCAATCCGTATCTTCGGATATACAGTCTGATAATTCCCAAGGTAGCGCTGATAATGTTACAGAGGACGTTCCCGCTATATTACCTGATCCAAAATACTATCATCCTATAACGGGACTGGAAACAGATTTGGAAACATCATTGAAAAGACCGATTTGTTTAACTTTAGATTCATCGAACCCTTTATACGGTATTTCATCATCATATCTTACCATTGAATTCCCTACAGAATACGGCAATACGAGATTTTTGTGCTTCACCGATGAAGCGACAAGGCTTGGAAAACTCGGCTCGATATCACCCAGTCGAGGATATATCTCTAATTTTGCTGTCTATTTTGGAGGGATTTTGTTATCTTATGGATTCGACGATTCATTTGAATATCCACATTTTGAATTAACTAATAACATTGATCTTGCAGAAACGTCAGGATATTGCTATACCGAGTATAATTCGTTCGTATATACGAATGGAGATTTAGTAAATGCCTGTATGAATAATAGTAAAATCAATCAAAATGCACAAGAAGCCTTGCATTTACCGTATATGCTGATCGAAAATGATTCTCAAGCACAGCTAAACGGCGAAACGGTATACTCAATATCAGTACCTTATTGTGAGAGCAACGTGACTCAACTTACTTATGTTTCAGCGGAAAAATGCTATACATTATCAAAGAACTCTGCCACGAAAAACGATCTTTTGAACGATAAATCCCTTCGCTACGATAATGTATTTATACTTTATACAGATTCAACTACTTATGAAACTGAAAATAATACACAACTCG
>JAZOUM010000048.1:0-10915 GCA_045658205.1 Eubacteriales bacterium
TAACCGCTGGGCCGGCAAGCTTTCCCGCTCTAACTCACCGTATTCAACAAAGATCAATACATATGATCCGTCAAAAACAAAGCTCAAGAAAAATAAGGGCATCGGCCGGCCCGTGTCTTTCCTCCAGCTCTCCCGTAAAAAGTCGGATATTGAGGCTATGAGCATTGAGGATCTCGAGCGCCTGGAAACCCAAACAAGAGGTTGGGGAGCCGTGAAAAAAGAGGCGAAAAAGACCATGGAGGAAAACATAAGACGCGCAAGTCAGGATAACCCGTTTGAGGAGCCGGAGATCCCAAAGATCACAGAGAGCGATATAATTGATTATCTCGATCAAAAAGAGGCTGTACGCCAGTTTATCGAGGGGAATACGGATGCCTTTTATGCCCTGATCGAGGCCACCGGCTGGGATGATATACGGGATCACACCACCGAGGAGATCTATAAAGAGGTACAAAAACTCGATATGAACAAATATGCTTTTGATAGCACGTTGAGCGAGATCGGAGATGCTTATATCAAACGCCGCGAAGCATCACGGGAAAGACGTAGGGCCCTTGGCATCTTATAAAGTTGTCCATTGTAAATATCCGGAAAGTACGCCAGTATTTCCGTATCCTGAACGCGGCAAGGGTTCATTTTACTGGTGCTCCGGAAAGATGCACAATTACTATGTGCGTATCAATGCGGCCCTCGATATCGAGACCACAAAGCTCGAGGTTGGTGGGGCCGTGCTCTCCGTGCCCTATGTTATTACCATTTGTTTATCGGCTCCGGAGAGCCCGATCCGTTTTCTTTACGAGTGCAAAAACTGGGCCGATGTTCAGGAGCTACTTGATAAGATCTCGGAGTTTTACGGGCTCGGATATAAAAAATGGGATAAGGATAAAAAATGCTGGGTGGATAGCTCCTCGAGTTACCGCCGCCTTTTGTGCTTCATCCATAACGCGAGCTTTGAATTTGCATTTATGCGTACAGAGCTTAAATTTGCACATGATGAGTATAGTTTCTTTTGCAAAGAAAAGCGCTCCGTTATCACCGCAACGCTGGAGAACGGCGTGGAGTTTCGCGATAGTATGGCTCTCACTAATTCCAGCCTTGACCAGCTCGCAAAGATGTATACCAAAACGCGCAAAATGAAGGGAGACCTGGATTATAAAATCCCGCGGCACACTCACACAATACGTACAAAGAAAGAGCAAAAATACATAGATAATGATGTGCTGGTACTCGCCGAGTTTTGCGATGTGTATTTTGATAAGATGTGCCACCCATTCAAACGGCCGCCGCTCACCAACACAGCGCGGCTCCTGTTAAAGGTGGTGGAGCGCGCCGAGGCCGGCGGCCTGTACCGCGAGGATGTCACAAAACTCATGCCGGACGTAACCACGCTCAAACGCTGGCAAAAGTACCTTTTCCGAGGCGGTTTTGTGCATGGCAACATATACTATATTAACACCATAGTAAACGTGCTCATGCGGGATATCACAAGCTCATATCCCGGCTCGATGTTTATGGGCTATTATCCCATCGATCGCTTTGTAAATGCCAGGATCCCTACAGCGTGGAAGTATGGAGAGATGCCGGAGGTGGTGCGGGAGCATCTTAACAAGCATTGTTGTATTTATGAGGCTACGTTTTACGGGCTCCGTGCAAAAACCGATCACAGCTATGAGAGCTTGAATAAAGTGATTGATTGGCTCCCGATGGAAGAGGATCTCATAAACGGGACGCGGGGCCTCGATAATGGCCGGATCCATCGCGCCGAGTATGTCCGTGTGATGGGAACCGAGCTTGATTATGAGATTTATGAGATGCTTTACGAGTGGGACGCGGTCGAGATCCATAGTTTTCAGATCGCAACACGAGGGCAGCTCCCGGACTACCTTTTATCATGCCTCGCGGAGGATTATAAGCGCAAAAATGATCTTAAAGTGCACGGGCTCTCTCATACAACGGATTATGCACTTGCTAAAGTGGATGTTAACACATATTTTGGGATGCTCTGTAAATCCATCTTTTCGGTAAACATCTCATATGATTATGATCTTAATGAGTGGGTGGACAGAGCGTGCCCGGATGAGGAGATCGAAAAAGACCTTGCCAAACGCTGGCTCGCTTATCAATGGGGTATCTATGTATGCGCACATAGCCGAGTAAAGCTTGTGCGGATGCTGGTGTCCATCGAAAAGGCCGGCGGCAAGGTGATTTATTACGACACAGATAGTTTGAAGTACGTACCCAGCGGAGACGGAAAGACCGAGGAGGTTTTCGAGCTGGAAAACAAGCGCATCCGCGAGGAGCGAAAAAAGTATCCGCTTTTACAAGATAACGCGTTTGGTGGTAAAATGGGAAAAGGACTTGGCGAGTGGGATGTTGAGATCCTTGACCACCTCGGGAGGCCGCTTATTTGCCCATTTAAGACGCTCGGTGCGAAAAGGTACCTATACCATCAACCGGACGGAGAGTGGACGTATACGGCTCAAAATGGATGGCATAAAGAGGGTGTTGGCTGGCATTTATGCGTTGCTGGATTGCCTAAATGTGCAGTGGAAAAATTACCAGGAGATCCTTTTAAGTTTTTCTCCTCCTCCGGTTTTAAGTTTACCGGCGAGGAGACCGGCAAGCTCCGGCCCGTATACCATGATGAGCCGTATGAGCTCACGATTACGGACAAGGACGGAACCACGGAGACGATTAAGGCGAAAAGCGGGGTGTCCCTGGTAGAAACGGATTTTGAGATCACAGAGAAAAAGCTTGCACTACTCATTTTATCAAAAGTAAAGTATAAGGAGGAAAGAAATGGACGAGCTGGATGAGGTTAAATGGTATAACGTGCGGGGTTTTCGTGCTCCCGCCGCATGGGATTGGAAAGAGATCCGCAAAGAGTGGAAAGCTTTAAAGATGCCGAAAGACGTTGCATATGATCCTTTTCACATCCCCTGGGGCCGGTGCGGGTATTATATGCTCATATCCAAGCGCGGGGTCGGTAAAACGACATCGGTTGTGCTCCTGGGCCTCATACTTTTCAAATTGTATGGGGTGGTCACGCAATACATCCGTCAGACCGAGGATATGGTAGCACCAAAATTTGCTCAAGATCTCATGGATACCATCTTATCATGTGGCTATGTGGAAAAGCTCACAAATGGCCGCTGGAATTATGCGTATTACCATGCGAAACGGTGGGTTTATGCGTGGCTTGATGAGGACGGGAAAATATCGGAAAAATCCGATATCCCTTTTATGGAGGTGATGAGTGTAGATAAATCGTTTGAGCTCAAATCGAACAAGAACGCGCCCCACGGGGATCTCACGATTTATGATGAATTTATCGGTAAAAGGTATTATCCTAACGAGTTCATTTTCTACCTCGATATACTATCCTCGATCATCCGGCGCCGTACCGGTGTGGTTAATGTGATGCTATCAAACGCGATCGATGAATACTCGGAGTATTTTGACGAATTTGAAATAAACGAAGAGATCCGGGAGATGAAAAAGGGAGATTGCCGGATATGTGAGAGCTCCGGCGGTACACAGATTTATGTTGAGCTCATCGACCATCATAACAAAAATGGGGCCCATCTCAACAAGGAGTATTTTGGGTTTAAAAATCCCCGCCTTTACGCGATCACCGGCGAGGGAGAGTGGAACGTACCACTTTGTAAACACTATGATCTCGAGGATGAGCCGGAGGTGATTGATAAACGGCATTATATCAAAATGGGCTATAATATGCTCAATCTCGAGCTTTGTTATTCCGCGAAATACGGCCACCATATCCGGGCCCACAAAGCAACAAAGCTCTATGATGATAGCATCATTTACACGATGGATCTCATCGAGGATAGCCGCTATCGGAAAGCGCGCGGCTGGTCAAAAGTTGACCGCTTTATATGGGAGCTCTTAAAGCGTGACTTGTGGCATTATGCCAACAACAGCGTAAAAAACTTTGTTGATAAATACATCATGATATCAAAATAAGGAGGGATAAAATGACATTTTCGGACAGAGTAAGATTATCAAAAAGGTATAAAAAGTGGTTAAAAGAGAAAAACGAGGGATGCGGTGATAATGGCTATATGATCGCTGATTCACCCGAAACGTTCCTGGCATTTCTCGAATTAAACGGCCTTTTACGGGAGCCGCACCCGCTGTGCTGTAATATGTTCTCGCCGGAGACTTGCGAGAGCTACAATAGAGAGAGCGGGTTTACCTATGATACATCGGATCCGTGCGCGAGCTGTAGTTATAACTACGATGTAAGCAATTATTAACAAGTTATAGCCAAAATGTTTATAAAGGAGGACAAAGATAATGGACAAGATTGATAAGTCGGTGATGATCGTGTTAGAGACCATCCGGGATGAGTGTGACGAAAGAAAGCATTGTGAGGGATGCCCGTATTCATGTAAATATTATGTTAATAAGGATGTCCGTTATGCGTGTGTTTTACAACATATACCGGAACGCTGGCAACTTGAAGATATGGAGGGCCGAGATAATGGATAGCTGTTATTATTTGTTAATATCAACCGGCGAGATCGGAGCCGAGGAGCTTGAGTTGCACTCTTTTGATAGTTACTCGGAGTTATGGCAATATCTCCAGGATCGGCTATTTCTCGATCGCCTAAAGTGGTATCAGATCTTTTGGGGTGATACCCTGATAATGCAAAGAGTATTTATATAGAAAAAGGGCCTCCCCGCCAGTTGGGAGGCCCCTTTTCTTTCATCACATGAAAGAAGAGTTCGGATGCATAAATCCGCTTGTTCGCACTCTCATTATATGCCGCCGATTATTTAATGTCAACATAATCCGCGCATACCCAGCCCTCGGCCGTGCGGTGCCACGTTTCGTAGATCGATACCGTCTCCCCGCATCGATAGCCGCCCACAATGATTTTATCGGTTCCCGCGTCCTCCCGTATGTTCAAAACATCGGCGGTCACGGTTCCGATCTTTACGGGCTGTTCAAGCTGGGACACCTCCCACGCTCGCCGCTTTTTAAGAGCTGGGAGCACATAACCCGCGCTGTCTTTACACCACTCCGGTATCCGCTCGCATATCTCCTTAAGATCTTTTGATTTACAGACCGAAGCAAGTGCACCCGTGCCGCAATTATAAGCAAAATCCACCAACGCATCGAATTGCGGCTGTGTTAAGAACATGCCGGTATCATTTACGGCTGTCTCATACTTAACGAGATCCCGGGCAAACATCGCATCGGCCTCCTCCTGAGTGATGGCCATGTCCGATTTTACATCGGCCCCATAATGCCCATATCCGATAGTAAAGTATTTTTCACTCGGCCGCGCTTTATAAGCGTGCAATACGCACCCCTCAAAAGCCTCAATCTTTTTTCTACCCGCTTCACTTGTTATCATCGAGCTCCTCCTTATGTACTTTGATAAAATAATCTTTGATGAGGTTAGTGGTATCCTCCAGCGTGGTGAGTGTTTGCTGGAGCGTTGCCATAAACTTGTAATCGCGGAACATAAAATATACGATGCAAGCCACCCCGATCCCGTTGGATACGATCAAATCAATTATATTTTCCATTTTACTCCTCCCCATTATCCGATACGCCAACAAGTGCCAGCACATAAGACGCAAGCGATGTGTCAAAACCGCTCGGAAACGCTTTAGTAAACACATACGGGTTTTCCTGGATTCCGTAATGGTCATCATTAAGATACATATTAAAGTTGTTCGATGATCTCGACACCGTGGCCGGGCTGTTTAAGATGCTGGATGCAAAACTCATCAAAACATCCGTATGCATCGTGAGTGTCCATAGCCCGTTTGCCGGAGTCTCAGCGTTTTTAATGAAATAATACCGCCCAAACTCCGGTATATATGCGTAGTTGGCATTTATAAACGCGCCATCATACTGGATAGTGATAACCGGATCAACAATCGTGCAATTTGCCTTGAGCTCTCCGGCCACGGTAGTAACCGCAACCGGAGATTTGTTTATCTTATTATAGGGATCCGTACTTTTCATGAGCTGGATGGGGAAACTCATATTACAACACCTCCTTTTAAAAGCCTATAGATCTCGGTCTTTTCATCCACTTCCGGAGCCGTGCCGTTGGGGTCTATGTTAAGCTGTATCTCATTTACTTCACAATATCCTGTGAGGCTTGCAAGCGTGCCTCCGTAGTTGGACGGGTAGCCCTGGAGCTGTATGTGGTTTGGTGCTATAGCGGAGCGCGGAACAATCTTAATAATGTACGGCTTTTGCACTCCCATATAGCCGGCCGTGGATCCCGGTGTACCATTACGAGCAACCGTGGGTTTCATGCCCATGATGATATTGGAGGCGGTACCGGCCACACCGAGCCCCACCTGGGCCCCTACCGCTCCCGCCGTTGCGCTGGGAGCTTTTGCCGCACCGGCAGCCGCACCCGCTCCGGCCGCACCGATCGCACCACCGGCCGCAATGCCGACCGCACCGGTCAAGATGTTTATTGCGCTGGAGACCATGCTATCATAAGAGGCCGCCGCCGCGGGAACCTGTGTTATCACATTGCCCGTAAACTGGGCGATCACTCGGCCCACATTATAAGACGGATCCGAACCGCTCCCGATCATCACAAAAGCTACACAAGCTCCAGATAATATGTCGCATCGATATTTTACCGTCAACGTTTGGCCCATCACCTCATCGGCGTTTAACTCCTGATATCCGATATATGGGAGCCAAATCATTACTTTAGTATTCGGGGCAAAATCGAGAAAACTATTATAATAGTGCTTCACCTCGATCGAGCCGCAATCGACATCAATAAACTGATCCGCTACGATGGGAAAAGCCATTGTGGTACGGAAAAGGCCCACGCGATGCTTTGAGAAGCCCGTAATCGGCACGAAAAACGGCACTATTGCAAGGCCGGCGATCATATCCGCAACGTTAGAAAAATAGTTATGTATAATGTCAAGGATGCTATCGCTATACAGCTCGGACGCGAAGAGGTTTAAAAGTGTAGCCGATGGGCTGTACAAGCTTAAGAAACCGGCACCAAGCGCGGTTACGGTCGGTTTAGGCGGTATAGGTACAGGATCATATTCTTTCGGTCGCGGCCCCGGTTCCGGCGGTGGATTGTCGCCCGGATCACCTGGATCGTCCGGATCATCAGGTGGAATATTCGGATCGTCTTCTTCATCCAGACCGAAGTCACCGCCGAAAGCGTCCCGGAGTGCGGATACTTTTATGCCGCCGATATTGTAAATATACTGATAAGACATTTCATATGTGCCAGTTTCCTGATCATACGGTCCCCTATCGTTAGAGCTTTCAGTATAAACGTAAAATAAAAGATAATCTGTATCATTTATTTTACCATATGAAACACCGGCAAGAAATTTTGTATTGAGATAGCCGGCCAAAACTGAATTACCATCGTCAAGCCAGTTTATGCCGCCGTGGCCTACCGAACCATTAAACAACGTATGTGTAAGTACCGGTTCTGAATATGGTGTAGCATACTCACGGCGCACTATTCTATTTACCAATGCAAACTCATAATTGTTACGCCTATACCACGTATCAGGTTGATGGATGGGGTCGCCACTCTGTGTCTGTGATGCACTAATGGAGCCATAAACAACAAGTTCCTGTTTGTAATATTCGGCATCGGCCGGCTTGCTGATTTCAAAAATCATCATTGGTATATTGGTTTGCAAGCCCTCGCCAATATGCGCATCACCATATGCGCGCATTGGATCCTCATTACGGCCGTATGATGCCAACCATTTTTTATCCGCGTTTGGTGATGTGCTGTTATCTGTATAGGTTGCCTGGCCGGCGATTGTATTACCGACCTGGCCATAATTTGATATTTTGTTTATAAAGTTTTCAAGACTTCCGGACGGGGTCTGACCGGAATATAAACCGCCGACAATAGTATAAGTTGGGAACCAGTAACCCATATGATCACCTCCTTAATCAATCGGCTCACTATAGAAAGTGTACCGATCAATAAACTCCGTAAGCGCCCGATAAGCGAGATCCTGTTTTAGCCCCTCATACTCAATCTCGAGCATTTGTGATGCGGTCTGTACTCCGATATTGCCCGTTTTATCGAGTGTGTAGCTACGTGTAACGGTGTCTTTCCCGCTGTGCGTGTCGGTGTCTGTTCCTCTGTTCTCAATAATCTCATGGTTATCATAAGTACGCTCAACGCTCTCCGTACCGGTTACGGTCTCTGATACCGTCTCTTTGGTAATCTCGGGGTGTGTTGTCGCAACGGATACGGAGCCTGATCTCACATCGCGGTCTGTCTCGACAAACTCCGTACTATTAAATCCCTTTGTGCTGTGTGTGGTGGTGTCGTTTGTCGGTGTTGTTACCTCGGTGGTGTTGTAAGGCGTGGTCTCCGTCTTTCGCTCGGTGGGATATGTTGTTTCGTCCTTATAATCGGCGGGTGTGGTTTCGATCTCGTGCCCGTGCTCGTGCTCGATGGTCTCCCCGTGCTCCGTCTCCGTCACGTCATCCGTTAACACCTCGTGCGATGCGTAGTTTTCGATCGGGTTATACTTGAGCGTATACGCGTATGCCTGTTTTAGATAGAGGTTTTCGCGGCTGGCTTTCCAGGACGCGAAAAGGCCGGCGAGATAATCCGGCGTGTCGGTGTCGATCATCACCCGCCGATTACGGAAAAGCTGGATCACATTTGTCATAAAATAAGAGGTATCAAATACCGTGACATTATGTGATACACCTTTAAAATCCGTATAAACACCCTTAAAATCAAAAGATGTCCCAGGCGATGCCGGTAAACTCTCAATTAGTCTCTTCTCTTCTAATTTCATCGCTTGCCTCCTCCCTCGCTTCCTCGGCCGGTTCCGGGAGCTCCGGATCCTCCTCTTTTACCGCTTCATAATTATCGATATCCAGCGCGGCATTTTCCACAACCGTATCCTCATATCTCTCGATCTCGCCGAGGTATGCACCCTTAAAGTGTACCGATGCGCTCCATCCAAATCGATCATTACACATCTTTATAAAATCCTCACGGGCCGAGAGCATATTAAGAGGTACAATAAGCGAGGCCGCCGTATCTCCGTTGGCCTCATCCCTCGATACCTGGGCCTTTTTGCTTACGGTGCGTTTTGCCATACCGTAGCGATCCATAAACCATTTTACACGCGCTTCACGATATTCACAGAGCCGCATGATCTTATCCGCGTAATCCGCATCCGTGAGATCAAATGGCTCAAGACCTGGGCCGCCGTTCTCGATCGCTGATATGAGGTTATTAGATACAATAGTGAGCGGTACACCTTTTCGGAGATTTTTAAAAGCATCCTCGATCATCCGCTTTTGCTTTTCATCCGCGACCGTATACAAGCGGGAGACGCGGCTATACCACACCAAAAAATCGAGTGATGTGTCTATCTCCGCGAGATCCGCACCGAGTTTAAAATAGTCGGTGCATGGTGTTTTTGTAGCGTTGTTGTAACCAAAAGCCACCTCTTTACTATCCCGATCATCTATAAACGTTTGGCCGTTTCTCGTGGTGCTTATGATCTCCTCACCCAAGCCGTAAGCGTTGGGCTCGGATCCCTCGTTACACTTCATGGCCACATAATCACCGCTATCGTCTTTTCGGATCGAGGCCATGCCGTTGGTGAAAAGATAGAGATCTAAAAAGTGTGTATCCACACTCTCGGGGAGATCTTCATACTCAAACATCCCGCAAAGGATCTCTAAAGCATCCACACTCTCATCATGCGCAATAGCGCCACGCTTGTATTTTTCTTTTAGATCTAACCAGCCAATACCCCGGGGATAAAACTCCGGGGTAATCAACACATTGGCCGGCAAGGTTTTTCCGTTAAGATCACCCATATCCGGCACCCTCCTTATCTGTTATCCTGAACCGGTGCTACATAGTCGGCGAGCTTTTTGAGCATATAAAAGCCTTTAACCGTTGGCGTGCTGGTTCCTTTAACCTGGACTTTATAGGTTGTTTCTTCTGTCTGAAAAAGTGCGCCGATCGTGCACGGGCGATAGTTTTCCGACTTGTTCAGCTCCAGGTTTCCGGTAGTCATAACCTTAATACCGGTAACCTGTTTCGTAGCGTCCTCGGAATATACACCAACCTCAAGCTGGTATAATCCGGCTGGGATTTTGAACGTTGCATAATCCTCATAGTTTGTTGAGGATAACGTTTTAGGCTCGAACATCGTAACCACATACTCGGCCGCCTCCAGCGCATCAACACGCGCCACCAACTCGGAGCTGCCGCCGGCGTTTTTAATCGCCTCCTCCACGTTTGTAGATCCGCACCGGATCTGTCTTGCCTCCATCTGTACATTACCCATTGTTATATCCTCCTTTTGATTTTAACAATAAAGGGCCGCCAACACTTGACGGCCCTTGAGCTCATATCGATTTGTTACTGGGATCAACCACCAGGTGATACATAATCCTCGACAGTAAACACAATGCCGTTGAGAGTGAGATCATTGAGGTACATATCTCTAAACTGGTAGTAATACTGTGTGACCGCCTCAGGATCAAATCTAGTTACAGCGGTGCGCTGGGATTTGATCGTATGTGCAATGGCGTATTTATCCACCATGATAGCAACAATGCCGCTCTGTTTTACGCTCTCGCCGCTGGCCGTGGTTACATCAATCGCGGTTACATCGTCCCATGCGGCCGACTGGCCCATACCTTGCCAGCACGAAACCGGACGATAGTACGGGAGACGAACATAATCGATGTTATAAGCATCGGAATAGCTCCGCCGCAAAAGGCGGTGAATAAAAGAAAGTTTTCAGGTATTCTTTTCTTCCTTTTTTTAGCTGCTTTTTTGTCATAAACCGTAATAACAACAGAAAAAGCACTTATCACGGCATAAATTGCCAGAAGAGGAAGCAACATATTCCAATATGAAACAAAAAC
>JAZOUM010000049.1:0-10962 GCA_045658205.1 Eubacteriales bacterium
CAGACTCTCGGCGGCGTAGATTACGCTATCCTCGTTGTTGAGGCAAGAGAAGAGGTAGGCGATATCGAGGCTCAGCTCATCTCCCGCTTCAAGTCGGACGGAATGCGCGCTATTCTCGTTATCAATAAGACCGATATGGTGAGATCTCATAACATTGCCAAGACAATTCAGGCATATGCAGATGCATTCAACTTTGATGCGGTAGTTCCGATCAGCGCAAAGAGCGGTAAGGGTGTAGACATCGTTCTTGACGAATGCCGTCAGTATCTCTCCGAGGGTGAGTGGCTCTTCTCCGAGGATATGATCACCGACCAGCCCGAGCGTCAGCTTGTTGCCGAGATCATCAGAGAAAAGATTCTTCGTTCTCTTGACGAGGAGATCCCTCACGGTACCGCTGTTACCATCGAGGAATGGAACGAGAAAAAGGGCGTTGTCTCCATCAGAGCAGAGATATACTGCGAAAAGGCAACCCACAAGGGTATTATCATCGGTAAGCGCGGCGCTCTTATCAAGCAGATAGGTACTCAGGCGCGCGAGGACGTAGAGCGCATGCTCGACGCTAAGGTATTCCTTGACCTTTACGTAAGAGTTAAGGAAAATTGGCGCGAGAGCGACTTCAACATCAACAACTTCGGTTATAACGAAGACAACTGATGCACACCGAGGTAAAAGGACTCGTTTTACGGACGGTTGACCTTAAGGAGTCGGACAGGCTCCTTACCATCTTTACGGAGGAGCAGGGAATAGTAACGGCGCTTGCTAAGGGCGCCCGCTCTCTTAAGAGCCGCAAAATGTCATCTACTCAGCAATTTTGCTATTCTTCGTTCATTTTGTACGGTCAAAGCGATAAATATTGGGTAAAGGAATCCTCTCTCATAGAAAGCTTTTTCGGTATAAGAAATAGCATAGAGGGACTTGCACTTGCGGCGTACATAGTGGAGGTTCTTGCTGACGTTGGTGTCGAGGATAAGGAGGTGGAGCTGTTAAGACTCGCTCTTAATTCGCTTTACGCCATTTCGTCCGAGAGGTATGATCTCAACAAGGTGAAGGCGGTATTTGAAATGCGCGCGATGTCCATTCTCGGCTTTATGCCCGAGATTTTGGAGTGCCATACCTGTGGCGCGCGCGAGGGCGAGTTTTTCTTCGATATTATGGCGGGCGCTATCGAGTGTGCCGAGTGCCATAAGCGATCTTCACTTGCCCATACTACGCTTTCCGAGGAGCATGAGGGACATATTATATCCATTCTTTCCGAGGGCGCCAAGACAGCTATGTGCTACGCTATCTACTCGCCACTTGAAAAGATGCTTTCGTTTAATATTTCAGATGAGGATATGCGCCTTTTTGCCAAGGCGGCAGAGCGCTACGTTATCAATCATCTTGATAGAAGCTACAAAACACTTGAATTTTATAACGAGGTAAAAAGATAAATGATCTTTACCGCAAAAACACTTACAACGCTTGAATACGATAAAATTATAGAAATGCTTGTCGAATGCACCGCCACCGACGGCGCAAAGGCGAGGGCAAAGGCTCTTATGCCTACCGATGAGTACGATTTTGTCGTAGATAGGCAACAAAAAACGGATGACGCGAAAAGACTTATAAACGCAAAGGGATATCCATCGTTTTCAGCTCCCGAGAGCGTTCCCGAGGCGGCTGACAGAGCTTATAAGGGAGGCATACTCTCACCCAGAGAGCTTCTCGACGTTGCATCATTGCTTCGTTGCGCGAGAGGGATGATCGACTATATCGAGACCGATAAGCCCTTTGAAACTGCGCTTGATCCGATCTTTAAAAGACTTCTTGCAAACAGACCTCTTGAGGATAAAATAACAAGATCAATTATCTCGGAGGATCTTATAGCCGATGAGGCGAGCCCCGAGCTTGCTGACATAAGAAGAAAAATACGTAACGCCAACAATAAAATAAAAGAAACGCTCCAGAGCTATATCGGTGGAGCAAGACTTAAGTTTTTGCAGGACAATCTCGTTACTATGCGTAACGGAAGATATGTTGTTCCTGTCAAGTCTGAATATAGAAACGAGTTTAAGGGACTTGTTCATGACACCTCGTCATCAGGCGCAACTCTCTTTGTAGAGCCTATGGCTGTAGTTGACGCGAACAATGAGCTAAAGACATTGTCAAATGCGGAGACTGCCGAGATCGAGCGTATACTTGCATCTATGTCAGCCGATGTAGCCGATATATCCTCGGTTCTTACTCTTGATTATCACAATATCACCGAGATAGCTTTTTATTTTGGTTGCGCTACTCTCGCTATGCAGATGAAGGCGGAAAAGCCTGAGATAACCAAGGAGCGTGTCATTGAGCTTAAAAGAGCAAGACATCCCCTCATCTCAAAAGAGACCGTGGTGCCTATCGACGTTTCTATAGGCAAGGATTTTGACACACTTATTATAACAGGTCCTAATACCGGCGGTAAAACGGTTACGCTTAAAACAATGGGACTTATGACCTTGATGGCGCAGGCGGGACTTCAGATCCCCGCGCTCGAAACGTCAAGGATAGGTCTTTTCTCGGAGATACTCGTTGATATAGGAGATGAGCAGAGCATAGAGGCGTCGCTTTCGACCTTCTCCTCACATATGGTGACGGTGGTAGATATCCTTTCTAAAGTCGGACCTCACTCGCTCGCATTGTTTGATGAGCTTGGATCAGGTACCGATCCCGTTGAGGGCGCGGCTCTTGCTATTTCCATACTTGAGACAACACAGCGCAAGGGAGCGCTCACTGCCTCCACAACGCATTATGCCGAGCTGAAGGCTTACGCGCTCGATACCGAGAGAGTTCAGAACGCATCATGTGAATTTGATATAGATACCCTTCGTCCAACGTACCGTCTTATAGTCGGTACTCCCGGACGCTCTAATGCATTCGCTATATCTGAAAAGCTTGGCATTTCAGATGAGATAATAACGAGGGCAGAGCAGCTTATCAAAAACGAGGACAAGCGTTTTGAAAACGTTATAGAGAGACTCGACAGCGATAGAATTGAGATGGAGCGCCATAAGACTGAGGCGGAGAAAATGCGTTCAGAGTATGAGACCTTCAAGAAAAAAGCAGAGTCGGAGCTTGAGGATAAAATATCAAAGAGTGAGTCTGAAATTCAGAAAATGGTACAAAAAGCTCGGCAGATTTTAGATAGTGCCAGGGCGTCGAGCGAATTTATTTTCCAACAGTTAGAGGATATACGTAAGCAAGAGAACAAAGATAAGCGCGATGAAATGACTGCCAGAGCTCGTGAAGAGGTCAGAGCGCGTCTGCGCGAGAGCGAAAAGCTATTTGGTGGAATTGACGTGCGCGAGGTATCTCTTGATGAAGAATATAAGCTTCCTCGTCCCCTTGTTATCGGCGATAAGGTGTATCTTGTTACCGTAGGCAAGGAAGGCATTGTTACGGCTCTAAAGGACAAGCACGGACTCGTTTCCGTAACGGCAGGAATACTCAAGACTAAGGTGAGCGAGGATAAGCTTCGCCTTATCGAAGGCGATGTAAAATTCCGTCGCAAGGATGATCCAAAGCCTAAGGTAAGTGAGGGGAAAGTTAAAAAATCTATTGTATCTACCTTCAAGCCTGAGGTGGACGTGCGCGGTATGATAGGCGATGATGCTTGGTTTGTCGTAGATAAATATCTTGATGATGCCGTGCTTGCCGGCATGGGTACTGTTAGAATCATACACGGTAAGGGAACCGGAGCGCTTCGCGCGGCGTTGTGGAGATACTTTAAGTCGGATAAACGAATTAAGAGCTATCGTCACGGTGAATACGGCGAGGGTGATGCAGGTGTTACCGTCATTGAGTTCAAAAAATAATCTAAAGGAGATTTTGAAATGAATTTTCAGCCTTTAAAGGATTTTATGGACAATTATCTTCCTATGCTCGGTGTTCCGGGCTCGGACATTGTCATATATAAGGATCACGAGGAGCTTTTTCGTTATCAAAGCGGATTTGACAGTCTTAGCGAGGGTACTCTTGTAAGAGCAGATGCTCTTTATAATATGTATTCTTGTACCAAGGTTGCCACTTGCATTGCCGCGACACAGCTTATTGAGCGCGGGGAGATTCTTGCCTCTGATCCGGTTTACGCTTATTTTCCCGAGTACGCAGACATCAAGGTAAAGCACGTGCTTCCGGACGGAACGGTTGAGATTCGTCCTGCGGAAAAGGTGCTTACTATTGAACATCTTCTTACTATGACCGGAGGACTTGATTATGACATCAACCGTCCGGGTATCAGAAGGGTTATCGAAGAAACAAACGGTAGAGCGCCTACGCTTGAGATTGCTAAGGCTCTTGCTGAGGATCCCTTCATTTTTGAACCGGGAACCAAATACCAGTACAGTCTTTGTCTTGACGTTATTGGTGGAATAGTAGAGCTTGTTAGCGGAATGCCCCTCGGCGAATATTTTGAAAAGAATATCTTCGAGCCTCTTGGTATGACCGAGACATCCTTCGGCTTTACCGATGAGAAGTTATCTCGTCTCGCGTGTCAGTACAATCTCGATCTTTTAACGGGCGAGATAACCGAAATTCCGAAATCACACAACGTTTTTGTTTTTGGCAGCGAATATCAAAGCGGTGGAGCAGGACTTATTTCCAGCGTAAGAGATCAAATTCTTTTAGCTGACGCTCTTGCAAACGACGGAGTTGGTAAAAACGGAAATCGCATACTTTCCAAGGCAGGTGTAAGGCTTATGAGCGCAAATCACCTTTCCGCATCCTGCCAAAAGGACTTTACCGATGCCGTAGGACAGTGCAAGGGCTATGGATATGGCTACGGTGTCAGAAGTAATATGACTCCCGAGCTTTGCGGCAATCTTTCTCCCGTTGGCGAGTTCGGTTGGGACGGCGCTAAGGGCTCGTATCTTTCATGCGATCCCGTGAATAGAGTGGCTATTTTCTATGCCGAGCATATGGGTGGATTACATCCCATTATACTCCCCAGACTTCGCAACGTGGTATACTCCTGTCTTGATTTGTAATAGCTATGAAGTTTATAAAGTTAGACAGTACCGCCTCAAAGGATGAGCTACTTGAGGTTATAAGAAATTCTGAGCTTGTTAATGCCGGAGTTCGCTTTGACGATAACAAGGGAAAGCCTCGCATACACGTAAAAGAGACGAAAGGTCGCTTAAAGCTTAGGTGCGAGATGGTAGGTGGTCCTAATAAGGATAACGGATTTCTTGAGGGGACGTATTTTCTCGGTACGTTAAAGGAGCGTCAAGGTGTAACACGGCTTCGCGGAGCTATTCTTACGGCGCCTATATATCACACGGTTCTTGCCTTGATTTTGGCATTTTACGTATACCGCTGTATATCGCTCGGCGCATTCAATCCCGTGCCGCTTATCCTTCTTGTGTTCAGCCTTTTTATGTTCCGAGCTGAGTTTGAAAAGCAGGGAACTATAGAGCGATACCTTTATCGCGCTTTCAGACGAGTAGATAACAAAAGATAAAAAATAGGAGCTTTCTTATGAATATAACGGTAAAGCAGATCAGCTCATTGCACAAGGTTCAGCTTGATAGCGCTTTAGATTATTCCGAGATTACATCCGCAGAGGTTCTTCGCGGTGAGCGTTACTCATATCAGATCGCCTTTCGAGGCAATGGATGTCGCGGCTTAACAATTGAGCTTGACGGTGAGATGAAGAACTACACACGTATTTATCAGGTAAATCAGTCACCCTATGACGCAGTCGTTACCGAAATGGCAGGCTTTACCGACCCCGATTACGTATCGCATACTACAGGCCTTATGCCTGATCTTCTTATTCCGATCGAGGATCAGCGTAGCGCTACGAACGTAAGTCTCACAGCCTCTGCTGTGCGCGTGGAGGTAAACGTTCCTCGAGATATTACACCCGGAGCGTATAAGCTTACGGTTACTATGGTAAATGGCGATGGAGAGGTTGAAATCAAGAAAACCATGCGTTTTACCGTGCTTGACGAGCAGATCAAGGAGCAGTCCTTGATATACACGCGTTGGTTCTATGCTGACTGTATCAGCGACTATCACGGAGTAGCGATTTATTCCGACAGACATTTTGAGCTTATCGAAGGGTATCTTAAAGAGGCTGTAGACTGCGGTATAAATATGATACTTGTTCCCATACATACGCCTCCGCTCGATACCAAAATAGGCACGTACCGCCCGTGTGTACAGCTTGTTGATATAGAAAAGAAGGGGGAAGAATATCTCTTCACCTTTGGTAACTTTGATCGCTTCATCGACATTTGTAAGCGAGTTGGCGTAAAGTATTATGAAATGGCGCATATGTTTTCTCAGTGGGGAGCAAAGTGCGCCGCGCCTATTAAGGTAACCGTTGATGGAAAAAAAGACTATATGTTCGGTTGGCACGTCAGCTCGACAGATCCTGCATATATTGCGTTTTTAAAGCAATATATTAAGGCAGTTTCGGATAGACTTGTATACCACGGCGTTCAGGAAAATACCTATTTTCACATATCCGACGAGCCTTCTCTTGACGGTATTGAGGCGTATAAACGTGCGTCTGAGATCATCCGTCCTCTTATCGGGACGGCTCGTACTATGGATGCGCTATCAAACTATGCTTTCTATGAGCAGGGGCTTGTTGAGTGCCCCGTAACGGCGGTCAACCATATCAACGAGTTTTTGGAGCATAAGATAGATAACCAGTGGGCATATTACTGCTGCGGTCCGCAGTATGGATATCTTAACTCATTTATAGGTACTCCCGGATGGCGTCTACGTATTCTCGGACTACTTATGTATAAGTACGATATAAAAGGTTTTCTTCATTGGGGTATGAATTTCTACAACGCTTCACTTTCACGCTTCAATATTAATCCTTATGTTACTACTTCAGGTAACGGCTCGTGGCCCTCGGGCGATCCGTTTATTTTCTATCCCGCAAAGAATGGCTCGTATCCGTCTATAAGAGCAAAGCTTACTGCAGAAGCAATAGCCGATATGAACCTTTGCCGTACAGTCGAGGAGTATATCGGCAGAGATGCAGTTGTTCGTATTATTGATCGACTTGCCGATCGGCCGATTACCTTTGATGATTTCCCGAGGGGAGAGGATTATATTTTCGCCGTCAGAGATAAGCTTATTCGCACTCTTAAAAACGCCAAGAGAAATCATAACGAGGCATAATTGACGTAAAAAAATGCTTTATATCGACGTCTTTAAAAAAACTCATTGCAAAACCGTCTTTTTTTCTAAAACGGCTTGATTTTTCCAAAAATATATGCTATAATACTGTGCGTTGATCAAATCAGCGCACCATGCCGGTATGGTGGAATTGGCAGACGCGTCGGACTCAAAATCCGAAGGTAGCAATACCGTGTCGGTTCGACCCCGACTACCGGCACCAAAAAAATCCCGTTCAATCGAACGGGATTTTTTATTTTATTCAATCACTTTAAACAACCTTGTCCTCTTCGATAGTTGCAGTTATTTTAGGTGTAGACATCGAGTGACTAACGCTTATACACCGTCATCTACCTTTTTCATAGGTAATCCTTCTGATACACGATACTAAGTTTGCATGACTTACATTCATTTTGAGAGTAATCGTTCACCTCGCCGCAGATAGGGCATGGTTGCTTTTTTACCTCTCTGTCTATAACTATCGGAAATTTTGTTCCGGCATATTTAAGTAGCATATCTTTGTCCTCGTAGATATCCATATGCGCTTTATAAAGTCCACTGATGCTTGTAATATTGCCGTCATCAAGCTCCAGATAAACGGTTCCGTTCAGTCTCAAGGGCAGTATCTTCTTATTTGCGAAGGTATGTGGCATATTTCCTTTACGATAGATCCTTTCCTGACCGTCGCCGTGGATGCCGTATTCGTATTCCTTTACGTTTCGTCCTTTTATTTCCTGGCTGAAAAGAATCTTTACCGAGTATCTTTTGCATAGCTTAGGAATCGTAAGTATAAGAAAGATGTCTATTAACAGGCAAATTACCGTTGCATAATCGTTAAAATTGAGAATAACGGTTACAAGCGACGCAATGATAACAAATAATATAATTGACAACTTCTTACAAAAAGCTCGACGCTTTTTCGCTACTAAAAGAGCTATTTTTTCGTCATCGTATAGCATAGCGGTGTATCTCCTTCCCATATTCTTATTGTATTTCCATTATATCACACAAAAAATACGCCGTCAACCCTGTATAAATTTTAAATATATATTGTAATTTTCAAAAAAATATGATACAATATATCCGTATAATTGTGTTTAGTAGGAGGTGTGATCGCTGTGGATACGGTTTTTTCGGTAAACAAATCGGTCTTATCCAATCTTGATAGACTATCAAGAGAATACAGTATTGTCAGCGAGCAACGTTTGCTTGAGCTTTATGACGTTGCGCTTCCTATGGTAGACTATTCACTCGAGCTATTTACCGACGGCTTGGATATATACGAGATACTCGCGATCATATCTGAGGGGCTTGATCTTGGGGATTATCCTACCTCGGATGCTAATTCCGATGCGCATAAAGAGTTTTTGAGGCGTGGCAATATATCGCTCTCACGTGTAGATAAAGCTTTTTTGACCGAAATTTACACTCGCGAGATGGCTTTGAGGGGGCGCTCAGTTAGAGAAGTGGATTTCTTACCTACGTCACTCTTCGATGAGACGTTTACCTACGTTCGTAACAGCCTTTCCGACGAGGCGTACGACGTTTTCTCGCAGGATTTTAAGGATCCTCGCGTCACTTATTCGGCTACATTTCGCGACGTGGCAAGGTCGGTTAGTATAGGTGATGTTACCTACGGACTTTTTCCTCTTGAAGAAAAGGGAGGAGCAAGACTTCCTACCGTGTCTGAGATCATCTTCAGAAACGATTTTAAAATAAACTCGGTCATACCCGTTTTCGGACCTGACGGTAATGCCGATATGAAGTATGCGTTGGTTTCACGCAGCTTCACCGTTCCACAGCGTGAAACGGATGATGACGTGTACCTTGAGATAAGGCTTGATGACGAAGCATCTCTTTCAGAGCTTTTGTTCTCGGTAGAGCATTTTGGTATGAGCGTATATCGTGTAAACACCGTTACTTTTGATACCGAAGGAGAGAGCGATACCTACTTCTCGGTTGTAATAAGAGACGGCGGAAACGGATTTGACAGGCTTTTGACGTATCTCACGTTATTTTTACGGGACTTTGTACCCGTCGGCATATATAAGAATTTGGAATAAGAAAGGAATACTTGAAAATGAAAAAGCATATTGAATACAAGACTAAGGGCACCTGCTCAAGAGCAGTTATCGTAGACGTTGAGGACGGCGTTATCACCGACTGCGCATTCGTTGGCGGATGCTCCGGAAATACTCAGGGCGTAGCCTCCTTGGTTATCGGTATGAAGGCTGAGGATGCTGTTGCTAAGATCAAGGGCATAAAGTGTGGTATGAAGTCCACCTCTTGCCCGGATCAACTTGCTCTCGCTCTTGAAGAAATCAGCAAATCTTAATTTAAAATAAAATACATAAATGGAGGCACTTCGCGATGAAAAATTATCAGATTGAATTTGAAAAATGGTTAGCATCCGACAAGCTTACCGACTCTGAGAGAGCAGAGCTTCTCTCTATCCAGAATGACGAGGAGGCAAAGGAACTTCGCTTCGGCGCTCCTATGGATTTCGGTACTGCAGGTCTTCGTTCCACTATGTATATGGGTATCGGTTGTATGAACCGTTTTACCGTAGCGCATACCACCCGTGGTATCGCGGCGCTCATTAAGGCAGAGGGCGGTGAGAGTCGTGGCGTTGCTATCGCGTACGATTCCCGTAATCACTCCGAGGAGTTCGCGCGTGTTAGCGCGTGTGTACTTGCAGGAGCGGGCATTAAGTCCTACATCTTTAACGGACTTCGTCCTACTCCCGAGCTTTCCTTTGCTGTAAGAGAGACCGGCGCTCTTGCCGGCATCAATATTACCGCATCTCACAACCCCAAGGAATATAACGGCTACAAAGCATATTGGGAGGACGGCGCTCAGCTTGCTCCGGAGCATGCAAGCGTAGTTGCAAACGAGAGATCTAAGTTCGATTGCCTTGATACCGAAGGTATCGCAGACTTTGATAAAGCTGTAGAGCAGGGACTTATCGTTATTCTCGATGAAAAGTTTGATGAAAAGTATCTTGACGAGGTAGTAGCTACCGCTATCAATCCCGATCTCGTTGCAGAGGTTGCGGATACTCTCAAGGTTGTTTACACACCTCTTCACGGCGCCGGCTATAAGCTCGTTCCCGAGGTATTCAAGAGAATAGGTCTTAAGAATCTTTACACCGTTGACAGTCAGATGGTTCCCAACGGAGATTTCCCCACCGTTAAAAAGCCCAATCCCGAGTATCCCGACGTTTTCACCGACGGTATCGAGATCGCTAATAAGGTTGGCTCCGATCTCGTTATCGCTACCGACCCCGACTCCGATAGAGTAGGCGTTATGACCAGAACCAAGTCCGGTGAATTCGCTACTATTTCCGGTAACCAGATGGGCGCGCTTCTTCTTGACTACGCTATCTCTCAGAGAAAGCTTCTTGGCAAACTTCCCGAGTATGCTTATTGCGTAAAGAGTATCGTATCTACCGATATGGCTTACAAGATCGCTGAGTCTAACGGCATTAAGCTTCACGATGTTCTTACCGGCTTCAAGTTTATCGGTGAGGTTATTAAGAACTACGAGAAGGAAGGTAAGGCAGACGGATTCGTGCTTGGATTTGAGGAAAGCTACGGCTACCTTCTCGGCACGTATGCGAGAGACAAGGATGCTGTAGAGGCTTCTATGATGATCCTTGAGATGACCGCGTACTATAAGAAGCAGAATATGACTCTTTCCGATGCTCTCGAGGCTCTTTATGAGAAGTACGGCTTCTATAAGGAGGGCGTTATCGACCTTTATATGGAGGGACTTGACGGAATCGAAAAGCGCCGCCTTATCATG
>JAZOUM010000050.1:0-30024 GCA_045658205.1 Eubacteriales bacterium
GGATATCATAGCGGTTACGCAAGTACCGATATTCTGTCCCATTACGATCGGAATAGCAGCTCCGTACGTGATAGCGCCGGTTACGGTAAGAGCCTGAAGAATACCTACCGATGCGGAGGAGGACTGAACTATAGCCGTGAGAACAAGACCTGCCATAATACCAAGGAAGGGGTTCTCAAACATGGTAAGTATAGCTCTAAATGCCTCGTTATGCTTAAGAGGGCTTACAGCGTCGGACATCATCGTCATACCGGTCATAAGAACGGCAAAGCCGAGAAGTATAGCGCCGAGATCCTTCTTCTTACCGCGCTTTACAAACATGATAAGGCAAATACCGATAACTGCTACGATAGGTACCCACGAATCGGGCTTGAGAATACTGAGTATCTCTACCGCCTCAGATCCGGATTCTCCGCCAAGGCTGTTAAGAGCGGTGAGCCATGCCGTGATAGCAGTACCTACGTTAGCGCCGATGATAACGCCAACAGACTGAATAAGCGTCATAGTACCCGAGCTTACAAAGCCGACTACCATAACCGTCGTCGCAGAGGACGACTGAATTACAAGAGTAACGCAAAGTCCGAGAAGGAAGCCCTTCACGGGATTGGTTGTCATCTTGCCAAGGAATGTCTTAAGGCTGGATCCGGCGCTCTTTTTAAGAGACTCGCCCATAACGTCCATACCGTAAAGGAAGAGAGCAAGACCGCAAAGAAGAGCAAGTACGTCGCCAAAGCCGAACTTTGCCGCCTCAGCCGCAAGTGCAAAATTGAATAAACAGTTCATTAAAAATTCCTTTCATGAAGAGTTTGAAAAGTCGTTTTATATAATAATCCACAAGGGGTTATTTTCAGATAAGCTCCTGTCCGTTGATAACGAGAGAAAACTCAAGACCGAGCGACTCGGCAGCTCGCTTGGACATCTGCATTCTTCCAATGAAAATACTGAAATAATCCATAACCGAGCTCATTGAGGAGTCAAGCTTGATCTCGAGTATAGCGCGCTTATTATCGGGCGATATAACGAGAGAGGTATGCTCTGCAGAGTAATTAACTCTATCGTGTATATCAAAGCTTGATACATCGGAATTTCTGACACGGGTACGTCTTACGTCACATTTATCTGCGATTATAAGCGCCGCCGCCACGGGATTAACGGGAACACCGGTGCCCTCGTCGTGATTGCCGATAGCGGTAACGATAAGCGCTATCTCGTCGGGTGCCATACCGAGATTATCGAGAATACGGAACGCCATAACAGCCCCGCTCTGCGAGTGATCCACGCGGTTGACAAGGTTGCCTATATCGTGTAAATATCCGGCGATTCTCGCAAGCTCAACAGTCCTCTGTTCATACCCGAGCGTTGTAAGGATATACGCCGCATCCTCCGACACCTTGCCTACGTGGGCAAAGCTATGCTCGGTATAACCGAGAGCCTTAAGCGACTCATCAGCCTTTGTAATATACGTTTTTATTGCCTCATCTGACTTGATTTGTTCAAAAGTAATCTTTTTCATAATTAAATAGTTCCTACAATAGCTTCAACAAGCTTGTCGAGTGACTCAAGGGTTTGCGAGTGAACACTGGATTTAAAGGATACGTCGTCAGAGATAAACTCTGTGTCCTTGAGAGATGAAAGCATCTCTCGCATATTCCTTGCCGCCGTTGCTGCCCATGATCCGTTTTCGATAAACGCTATTTTTCTACCCTTAAGAGAATGCGCGGCAATATCGTGAAGCAGGTTCTCCATATTAACAAACACGCCACCGTTATAGGTAACGGATGCAAAAACGAGATGGCTGAACTTAAACGAATCCGCGATTATCTCGGAATGCTCACTCACCGAGACGTCATGCATTACGCATTTTACGCCTCTTTCGCGAAGGCGACACGCAAGAACGTTGGCAATGTTTTCTGTGTTACCGTACACAGATGCATATGCTATCATGACACCGCGTTCCTCAGGCTCATAAGTAGACCAATGCATATATTTATTTACATAATACTCGATATTTTCTCTCCACACAAATCCGTGCAGCGGACACACCTTTTTAATATCGAGAGCGTTTGCCTTAGTAAGAAGGCTCTTGACCTGAGCGCCGTACTTACCGACAATGTTGCAGTAATAGCGTCTTGCCTCGTCAAGATAGTCCCTATCAAAGTCTACCTCATCAGCGAAGAGAGCGCCGTTGAGAGCGCCAAAGGTTCCGAAGGCGTCTGCCGAAAAGAGCGTTCCGCTCGTCAAGTCATAGCTGACCATAACCTCAGGCCAATGCACCATGGGCGCGGATATAAAGGTGAGTCTATGCTCACCAAGCTCAAGTATATCTCCATCCTTTACGATATGCGCGTTAACTTGTACGTTCTTAAATGCGGATATCATATCAAAAATCTTCTGATTGCACACCACAGTGCATGAGGGATATCTTAAAAGCACGTCCATAATAGTGGCGGAGTGATCCGGCTCCATGTGCTGTATCACGAGATAATCAAGCGTACGCGCACCAAGAGAAGCCTCAACGTTCTCAAGGAAAGCATCTGTCACCGCTCTGTCGACCGTATCTATAAGAGCTGTTTTCTCATCAAGTATCAAATAAGAATTGTACGATATTCCACGCGGAACAGAGTAGACCGCCTCAAAAAGAGCAAGTCTTCTATTATCTGCTCCAACCCAAATTATATCCTTGTCAACGTTTCTTGTGCAACGCATTCTGATTCCTTTCTCTATGAGGCGTCTTAAGATCTGAACGAGACTGAAAGTCCATTAAAATATGACAGTGCCTCTTTAATATTATTACACATTTTGACTCTTAAAGTCAATAGTTTTTTTAACAGCGTCAGTAAAACCGAGCTTTTTTGTTGCTTTTACACTTATTCGGTTAACGCCGCAAAAATATTTTTTTGCTTTTGCAACAACTTTTTCTAAACCTCTTGTAAAAATATGCAAAATAGTGTATAATGTCTTCGTATGTAAAAACAACAATGAAAGGACGTAAAAAATGAAAGAACTTCTCAGTCTCTTTGACGGCTTGCTCGCATTCGGTCAAGATGGCAACTGGAAGATGATTTTGATGTGGGCTATCGGCCTTGCGCTCATCTACCTTGCTATCAAGAAGGAAATGGAGCCTACTCTCCTTCTCCCCATCGGCTTTGGTTGTATCATTATGAACTTCCCTGCCTCCGGCGCTGCAGAGCCTCTCGAAACTCTTTACCACGCAGGTATAGCTAACGAGCTCTTCCCTCTCATCCTCTTCATCGGTATCGGCGCGATGATCGACTTTGGTCCTCTTCTCTCCAATCCTAAGCTGATGATATTCGGTGCGGCGGCGCAGTTCGGTATCTTCTTCACTCTCTGTATGGCATCGATCTTCTTCCCTGACTTCAGAGATTACGCGTCTATCGCAATCATCGGCGCGGCAGACGGCCCCACCTCTATCGTAGTAGCAACACAGCTCGGCTCTAAGTACGTCGGAGCAATTACCGTTGCGGCGTATTCGTATATGGCGCTCGTTCCGATCATTCAGCCCCCTGTAATCAAGGCTCTCACCACCGAGAGCGAGAGAAAGATCCGCATGGCTTACAAGCCTACCAGCGTATCTAAGACTACTAAGATCCTCTTCCCCATCATTATCACTATCGTTGCTTGTATCTTTGCTCCCGCAGCGGGCGCTCTTATCGGCTTCCTTATGTTCGGTAACCTTATCCGTGAGTGTGGAGTTCTTGACTCTCTCTCCGAGACCGCTCAGAAGGTACTTGCTAACCTCGTAACCATCTTCCTCGGTATCACCATTGCCTTCAACATGACCGCAGAGCAGTTCCTCAGCATTGAGACACTCCTCATCATGGGCCTTGGCCTTATCGCTTTCATCGTTGATACCGCGGGCGGCGTTCTCTTCGGCAAACTCTACAACCTCTTCGCTAAGGAGAAGATCAACCCCATGATCGGCGCTGCGGGTATCTCCGCGTTCCCCATGGCAGGTCGTATCGTACACAAGATGGGACTTAAGGAAGATCCTCAGAACTTCCTTCTTATGCATTCCACAGCAGTAAACGTTTCCGGTCAGATAGCTTCCGTTATCGCAGGTGCGCTTATTCTTAACTTCTTCGGATAATCGCTTGAAAGGAGATAGAAAATGAATATATTTGATAATATCAGCCTTGAGAGATTGATCGCAATAGAGGGAAAGAGCACAGGTTGTCTTGGTTATATGGGAATCGGTATGCTCGGTATTATGATGATCGTAGCAATCATCATGGGCGCTACCTACCTCACCAATAACATCATCAACAAGCTCGACAGCAAATCCGACGAGGAATAATTAAAACACAACAAGGTGCTGCGTCATTTTTGCAGAACCGAATGAAAACACCGAGGTATTGTTTTTACAGTACCTCGGCTTTCTTTTTAGTCGCCTAACTATTTTCTCACAAAAAGAAAAGAGAGACCGTTTCGGACTTTTTTGCCGATTCGTTCTCTCTTTTCTAACTATATGCGCTCAAGCTCAACACTTAACGCATTTAGCGGTATCAGATCATTCAGTCAAGTGACTTAGATCAATAGTTCTCTTTTCTAACCTCGAAGTAGGACTGAGGATGAGCGCATACGGGACAAGCCGCGGGAGCCTTAGTGCCCATTACGAGATGTCCGCAGTTACGGCACTCCCACATAGTCATCTCAGACTTCTCGAATACCTGCTGCATCTCAACGTTGGAAAGGAGCTTTCTATATCTCTCCTCGTGAGTCTTTTCGATAGCCGCAACAGCTCTGAACTGACGCGCAAGAGCGGTGAAGCCCTCTTCCTCTGCTTCCTTAGCGAAGGTGTCGTACATATCGGTCCACTCGTAGTTCTCACCCTCTGCTGCTGCAAGAAGGTTAGCTGCGGTATTACCAAGTCCGCCAAGAGCCTTGAACCAAAGCTTTGCATGCTCCTTCTCGTTATTAGCGGTCTCCTCGAAGATAGCCGCGATCTGCTCATAGCCTTCCTTCTTAGCTACGGATGCAAAATAGGTGTACTTGTTTCTTGCCTGAGACTCGCCTGCGAAAGCGGTCATAAGATTCTGCTCGGTTTTGGTGCCCTTAAGATTCATGGTAAATGCTCCTTAAAATAATGTAGTTTTGTAATTATTGTCTGTTTTTTGATCAAATATGCGCGTTAAATTGCACATTCGCCCGTCTGAGCCTTGCATTCGTCACACAAATAACGAACCTTTAGCTCATATGAATTAAACTCGGAGCCGATAGCGTCGGATAAAAGCTTGTCAAAATTTCTGAGATTAAAATCCCTGACTCTGCCACACTCCTCGCAGATCATATGTCCGTGAGGAATATAAGAGTTATCATACCTGTCCGAAAGGCCGTCTCCCGTTATTCTGCGGATCAGCTTTTCGTTCTCAAGAGCCTTAAGATTGTTATATACAGTCGCTCTTGATATTCCGGGAAGCCTTTCCTTAGCCAACGTAAAGATCTCGTCCGCGGTATGATGACACATATCCGAGCGAATCACCTCCAGGATAACCGCTCTCTGCTTTGTCACTGGTGTATCACTCCGTTCATTTACTTGATGATTCCGACTTGACGAAACGCTTTTAGAATCATTCTAAACACATTATACACATACAATCATCATTTGTCAATAGTTTTTTTTGAATTTTTTAGAATGATTCTATTTTTCCTCTTCTACAGCGATACAAAGCTCCTTAATGTGTCAAATATCCCAATGTCCATCTTTAGAATATAGGCGTGTACGTTTGTTGACATTGTATTTATAAAATGATATAATTAAATCAAAATCATCGAAACCACTGATAAGGAAGCAATATGAAAAAATACGAAAACAAATACGGATTTACGGTCAAATCCGTAAAATATGTACCCGAAGCAGATGCCACCGTCGTTGACATGACTCACGACAAAAGCGGCGCAAAACTTATTTTTCTTGATAGAAGAGATGAGAACGCCACTTTTACCATCGGCTTCAGGACCACACCGACCGATGATACGGGAGTATTTCACATCATAGAACATTCCGTGCTTTGCGGTTCAAAAAAATTCCCCATTAAAGACCCCTTTACCGAGCTGTTGAAGGGTTCTGTTTCAACCTACCTCAACGCTTTGACCTCGGGAGATAAAACCTTATACCCCGTATCAAGTAAAAATCCCAAAGCATTCAAAGGACTCGTGGACGTATATTTGGACGCGGTATTTAATCCGTTGGCTCTGGATAACCCTTTTATCTTTATGCAAGAGGGACACAGATACGAGCTTGACGAAACCGGAGAGCTTTCTATCACGGGAGTCGTGTACAACGAAATGAAGGGCGTATATTCAAGCGCTGACGAATACGCCGACTATCTCATATCGCGTCAAGTCTGTCCCGGTAGCACGTACAGCTACGATGCGGGAGGCAACCCCGACTTTATCCCATATCTCACCTACGACGACTTTAAGCGAGCGCACGATAAATTCTACCATCCGTCAAACGCGTATATTTTTCTTGACGGCGACGTTGTGACCGACGAGATACTTCCTCTGATAGATTCATATCTCAAGGAGTATGAGAAGCGCGAGATGGACGTGAAAATCGACAACGGCGCGCCTACGGTCACTGAGCCATATGAATCCACCTTCCCTATCGAGAAGGAGGAGGACACCGAAAACAAATCGAGAATCTATCTTTGCTATAATTCTTACGAGCATAGCAAAAGACTCGAGCTTGCTTGTCTCTCCCTCGTAACCGAAGCCCTCGCTGATCTTAACACGGCTCCCTTGACAAAGAGGATACTTGACTCCGGACTCTGCGAAAGCTTTAATTTCTATCCCACAAGATCCTATAGTGTCAATGCTCTTAACGTATCCTTCATCGGCGTTGAGGATGGTAAGGAGCAGGAGCTTCTCAAGGTATTTGACGACGCGATAGAGAAAATTTTATCCGAGGGCATATCCAAGCAGCTCCTATCCTCCGCTCTTAAAAGACGCGAATTCAACGTGCGAGAGGGCGATTACGGCACCTTCCCTACCGGAATGGTATATATGCGCACTTGCCTTGACGCCGCTATGTTTGATGAGGACGTAGCAGATGCGCTTGGCTACGAGAGCTTACTCAAATCAATGCGAGAAAATCTCGATACCAATTATTACAACGATATATTACGCGAAGTAATTTCATCTGCACGCGCGACTTTGATTCTTCACCCGGATCCTGATTTCACAGAGAAAAAGGAAGCGGAGGAAGTGGCTTTGTTAAAAAAGAAGGAGCTCTCGCTTACCAATGAAGAAAAACTCGCTATAGCGCAGGAAAACGAACGCTTCCGCATATGGCAAAACACGCCTAACACCGAGGATGAGCTTAACACTCTCCCCCGCATCACCATAGACGATCTTAAGACTGAGCCGAAAAGGATACCCACGGATATAGAGTACAGGGAAGGATGCGAAATAATACTTCATCTACTTCACACAGGTGGCATAAGCTATTTGGATATGTTCTTCGATGCGAGCGATGCCGACGAGGACGAGATTCACTATTTGCGTCTTTTCACCGACATGATATCCGAGTGGGATACCGAGAAGCATAGTGTAACCGAGCTTCGAAGCAGGATAAAAAATCATCTTGGAGCATTCTATCTCACACCGCACCCGGTAAAGAAAAAGGGCGAAACTAAGCTATATATTCTCCTTCACGCCTCCTGTCTTGATGCGGAAAAGACAAACGCAATTGATATTATAACCGAGCAGCTCTACAGCGCCTCTTTTAAAAATGTGGATATTCTCAAAAAGAACGTTAAACAGTTGTACACGTACTCTGTCGAGACCATAACCTCAAGAGGCGAAATGTGTGCGATGATACGAGACGCGGCAAAGCACTCGACGTACGACGCTGTGATAGAGCATTTGTTCGGATATGAATATCACACGTTCATAAAGGAGCTGGCAAGATCTATAGACGAAAGAGCTGATGACGTTCTCAAAAGATTTGAAAGCATACAAAGAAGGTATTTTAACAAATCAAGGCTAACCATAGGTCTTACGGAGTCTGACGGAATCGGGTATGCCGAGGATGTTATCGCGGCAATCAAAACCGGAGACGGCATCAAAGGTCCATCTCCCATTACTCCTATCCCGAAAATTAACGAGGGCATCGCCGTACCAAGCACCGTTTCATTTACGGCAAGGAGCGGCAACCTTGATGAGATCGGTGAAAATCTCGACACGGGCGCCTTCTCTCTCATACAAGGCATCGCATCACTCGAGATACTTTGGAATGAAATAAGACTAAAGAACGGAGCCTATGACACCGGATTCTTTGCCAAGACCACAGGCTCTGTGGGATGCTACTCTTACCGTGATCCCTCTCCCGAGGCGTCAATTAACTACTTTGGTAGCGTAGCCGATAAAATGGACGCGTTTCTCGCAGGATCACCGGATCTTCTTAAATACATAATCGGCGTATTCGGATCTACAGACACCGTTACTACTCCGAGAAACGACGGCAGCATAGCGACAAAGAGACACCTTTCAGGCAAAACGCACGAGGATGCAGTTAAAAGCCGTAAGGAATGTCTTGAGGCAACCTTAGACGAGCTAAAAAGACTTAACGGTATAGTTCGCGAGGTAATGTCACTCTCAACGTTTACCGTAGTTGCCGGAAGAGACGAGCTTGAGAAAATAAGCGAAATTCAAAATATCCTTGATATATAATCATAAAAAACAGCCGAGGTACTGCTAAAAACAATGCCTCGGCTGTTTTTTCAATTATATCTAAAAATACTATCTATTAGACGTCACGACAACGTCGACTCCGGTATTACACACGTTTTTAATAACGGTATCCCCGATCTTAACGCCATTTTCCGCGATGATAGAATTTATGCTATCCATTACGTCAAACACGAGCGCCTTCGGTACGGGAGCAGAGGTTTTCACCGATACGACTACTCCATCCTTACATCGCGCGGTAGTAGTAACCGTGCGCACAGGAGAGGTGCATTCCGCCTTCGCGTACGCCTCGCCTCTTTTACACGTGTGACCGCTTACATCCAAAATAGCGCCGTCTTGATCAAATTCTATCAAAATATCGCATCCCTTCGGACATACGATACAGGTAAGCCTTCTTTTCTTAACCGTCATTTTATTTCCTCCAACGAAAAGCTTATTTCAGCGTCAGGCGAACAAAGAGAAAGCATTTTCTCGGTAAGCAGAACAGTCTCCATCTCACCGGGCGCCACTTTTTGCTTCTTCTTTTCAAGCAAAACCGTATCACCGGAGCGAACGATTATTTTCACGTCTCGGTAAACGTTAGCCACTCTGAAATAAACCTTGGTATCCTTTATACTGCTTATTCTTTGAGGTACGGTATATCTTATTTTGCCATCAACTGATAGATCTAAGGACGCCTCGAGCCTCTTTTCACCCTTCAAGTATCTGACAGCTGCTTCACCGGCTATTACAGCCTCCTCGGAAACGTAATCGACAAGATCGTGAACGTGAAGCACGTTGCCGCACGCAAATACACCCGGTATATCCGTCTCTCTTTCGCCGTCGACCTTAGCTCCTCCCGTAACTCTATCAAGAGCGATGCCCGACGCCTTGGTAAGCTCATTCTCGGGTATAAGTCCGCAGGACAAAAGGAGAGTATCGCAAGGAATTGTCCTTGCAGTCTCAGGCTTCGGACGTCTATACTCATCCACCTCGGCTATAGTCACGGCGGTAAGTCTTTCCTTACCGTGTATCTGTACGACCGTGTGACTTAAAAGCAGAGGAATATCAAAATCGTTAAGGCATTGCTCTATGTTTCTCGCAAGACCTCCGGAATACGGCATAAGCTCACATACCGCTTTGACCTTAGCGCCTTCAAGAGTCATTCTTCTCGCCATAATAAGACCTATATCGCCGGATCCGAGTATAACGATCTCTCGCCCGGGCATAAGCCCCTTCATATTGACAAATTTTTGCGCCGTACCCGCAGTATAAATTCCCGCCGGACGCGTTCCCGCTATATTAAGCGCCCCCTTTGGTCTTTCACGACATCCCATTGCCAAAATTATTGCTTTCGCATCTATCTTAAAAATGCCGCGCTCCGAGCTCATTGCGGTAACTGTCTTGTTCTCGTCTACGTCAATAACCATCGTGTTGAGCATAAACGGAATTCCGCATTCCTTGACTTGCTTTTCATATCTATAAGCATATTCCGGACCTGTCAATTCCTCGCCGAATCTATGCAAACCGAAGCCGTTGTGTATACACTGTCTTAAAATACCGCCGAGAGAATCATCTCTCTCGAGTATAAGGATATCCTTGATTCCGTTCTCGTATGCCGCAACAGCCGCCGCCATGCCGGCAGGACCGCCACCGATAATAACGAGGTCGACACATCTTTGAATATTATCCATAGCCCCTCCTTATATATCGCCTTTTGCGGTTTTACCTACGTTCAGATACGATCCCTTACCGCACTTAGTTATTGCCGTTACGTCTACGCCCATCTCACGGGCAAGCAGCTCAACCATATACGGTGTACAGAATCCACCCTGACATCTACCCATAGACGCTCTTGTTCTTCTCTTAATGCCATCTATATCGGTAGGCTTCGGATTTGTTCTTATAGCCTCGATTATCTCGCCCGCCGTAACGGTCTCGCATCTGCAGATAACGTGAGCGTATTCGGGATCTTTTTCTATGATCTCATTTTTCTCTTCAATGCTAAGCTCACGGAAGCGATGCATTGATTTTCTCTTTCCGTTAAAGCTATCATTAGCTTCAAATGACACGCCCTCGCCCTTAAGCATATCAACGACGTACTCAGCAATAGCGGGAGCTGACGTAAGACCGGGACTTTCTATACCCGCGCAGTTAACAAATCCGTCACGGTAATTGATAATAAAATCTCCGGTAGATCCCGTGGCGCGAAGTCCTGTAAAGGATGTGATCGTCTTTGCGAGATTTATTCCATTCACCTGCTCCTTGGCAAGTGTGGCAAGATGCATAAGTCCGTTACTTGTAGTAGACGTATCGCCCTTGTCGTCGATATCCTCGGCAGTAGGACCAAGCAAAAGATTGCCGTCAACGGTAGGAGAAACGAGTACGCCCTTACCCATTTTGGATGGACAGCGGAACACGGTATGCTCTATAAGCGAGCCGCACTCCTTATCGAGTAGCATGTATTCGCCTCTTCTTGGGCGTACGGAAAAGCTCTCGTCACCGACAAGTCTTGCAATCTCGTCGGAATAAACCCCCGCGCAATTGATAACCATCCTTGCCTCCACCTCATCGGCATCGGAACTTATTTTGTAAAAGCCTTCCGCTCTTTCGATCCTTTTAACCTCGAATCCGAGCTTAAGCGTAGCGCCGTTATCCATGGCGTTGCCGACAGCGGCAATACACAACTCATAAGGGCAAACTATAGCGCCTGTCCCCGCTCTGAGAGCGGAGGTAACCCCATCGCCTATATTTGCCTCATATTTAAGAAGCTCATCTCTTTCAAGAAACGATAACTCCTTTACTCCGTTAGCACGACCTCTGTCTATAAGAGCGCGAAGAGTATTGGCATCCTCATCATTAAAGCCTACGACGAGCGATCCGTTCCTCTTGTATTTTACGCCAAGATCCGAGCAGATCTCTTCCATCATCTGTGAGCCTCTGACGTTCAGCTTAGCTTTAAGAGTCCCCTCCTTGGCATCGAATCCCGCATGCACTATAGCGCTGTTAGCTCTGGTAGCGCCCATAGCCACGTCGGACTCCTTTTCGAGTATACACACCGAGAGCTTATACTTGACAAGCTCACGCGCAACGAGGCCGCCGACAACACCGGCGCCTATAACCGCAAAATCAAACATAGGTTTCCTCCGTTTGAATTATTTGACACGTCTTATACCTTTAACAGTTTTTTCTCCTCCGAAGCTACGTCCGTAGCTATCTTTACAAGAAGATCGGCGATCTTATCCATTGATTCAACGCATACGTACTCAAAGCGAGAATGGAAGTTTGCTCCGCCTGTGCAAAGATTGGGACAAGGCAATCCCATAAAGGAAAGTCTGGCGCCGTCGGTTCCTCCACGTATGGGCATAACGATAGGCTCGATACCAAGAGAGCGCATAGCCGACTTGGCGCGATCTACGACAAAAAGATTGTCCTCTATCTTTTCTCTCATATTGAAATAAGAATCGCTTATATCAAGAGATACGGTCCCCTCGCCAAGCTCTGCGTTCATCTTGCTCGCAAGTTCGATGAAGAAGCGTTTCTTCTCCTCAAACTTTTCTTTATCGTGATCTCGGATGATGTAGACGAGCTTTGCCTCCTCTATACCGCCGGTGATGGAAAGCAAATGATGGAAGCCCTCGTAGCCCTCGGTCCTTTCGGGAATTTCATCCTGCGGCAAACGAGAGTCAAACTCTGCGGCAATGCGAGCCGCGTTTTTCATTCTATCCTTCGCAGATCCGGGATGAATCGACACGCCCTTGACGTCTACCTTGCATGACGCTGCGTTGAAGTTCTCGTACTCAAGCTCTCCGAGCGCGCCGCCGTCTACGGTATAGGCGTATTCAGCATTAAATCTGTCAACTCTGAAGTTGTCGGCGCCCTCACCTATCTCCTCATCGGGAGTAAATGCAACGGATATTTTTCCGTGTGGCGCGTTTTCATTTATAAGCGTTTCAAGCGCTGTCATAATCTCGGCAATTCCCGCCTTATCGTCAGCGCCTATCAAGGTGGTTCCGTCAGAAACAATGAGAGTCTGTCCCTTATGCTCCTCTACATATGGGTAATCGGATACTCTGAACCATATATCCTTTTCTTCATTAAGGAGAATATCTCCTCCCTCGTACTTAACGAGTCTTGTCTTTATATTTTCATCGGACGCCTCGCTTGAGGTATCCATATGCGCTATAAATCCTATATTATTACACACGGTATCCACGTTAGCGGGCAACTCGCCGTAGACGTAGCCCCATTCATCAAGCTCAACGTTCACAAGCCCAAGCTCAATAAGCTCGTTTTTCAGCTCCTTGGCAAGAACCAACTGCTTGGCTGTGGAAGGGTGCGTTCCGGTCTCCTCGCTCGACATGGTGGGGAACTGCGCGTATTTAAGAAATCTTTCGTATGCTCTCATTTATACCTCCTTAGGCATAGAAACTTTTTTCACAACAATATTGTAGCATATTTCATCGCAAAAATCAACCTTAAGATCATTTTGAGACAAGTATTGTATATCACAAACAGAAAAAGCGGCATCTAAAAAACGTTTTTACCGCTCCCACATGTCCGCGTGCGCTAAAAATAAAAAATATTTACAATTTTTTAATAATATTTTATTATATTTATTGACAAGTGTAAAATGTTATGCTAAAATAAAATAAAAATAGATAATTTTAAATAAATAACTTTTTAATACATTACATAAGGAGAATATCAAAATGCCTGAAATCAAGTATGAAGTAGTTGACAAGATCGGCATCGTTAGCGAAGGCAACAACGGCTGGAACAAGGAGCTCAACCTTATCAGCTGGAACGAGAGAGAGCCCGTATACGACATCCGTACCTGGTCTCCCGATCATGAGAAGATGGGCAAGGGCGTTACCATTACCGTTGAAGAGGCTAAGGCTCTTCGCGATATGCTCAACAAGCTCAATCTCGACTAATCCTAAAATCCAGTATCGTTCTATAAAAAGAACAGTCCTTGACTCAATTTCGTTGTGTCTTTTGGACTGTTCTTTTTTGTTTTTATTTGTTTTCCTCTTCAGGAGATTTCAGCTCCGCATCACTCTCCCGCCTTTGCTTTTGCGGGATTTTCGCCTTTATGCGATCGGCTATCTCACCAAAGAAGCCACGGATTGAAAAATCGTCATCCTCATCGTCTCGCAAAAGCTTGTTTATAATCGCGTCTATAACCTTAGCTGTGCGCTCCGATAACTTGAGTCTTTCCCTCTCCTCGTCCATTATCCGCGAGTAATTTTCAGATCCTATCCGCGCTCCGATAAGTCTTGGAGCAAAGGTATCGGTCATTCGCTTGTTGGCGGTATTCTTACCAATCTTTCTCTCTATCAGATCCATATACGCAGACATTTTTGGGTTAGTGCCGTTAAGCTCCTTAAGAAACGCGTTCGCTATTCTCTCGTTTGGGATCTCGCTAAAGCGTACAAGCAGCTTATCCTCTTCGGTGAACGACAGCTTTATCATTCTCGTGTTAGGAAGCTCGGGGTATAAAAGCTCTATCTTGTAGAGCATATTTCTATCCTCGTCCTCCATAGCCTCGCCCATCACTCGGACGATATACGATTCTCCGTTAACGTCTATTACGTTTTCCTTAAAATCCGAGAATCCCATCTCAAGCTTGTAGGTAACGCCACCCTCGGTGTAAACAAAGAATATTGTATCTCCCTCTCGCAAAAGCTCGATGCTGTCAATAGAGCCGCGAAGATTGTTCTGCATAGCGCGTATGACAAGCGGCATCATTCCCACGCCGTTTCTCTGGAAAGTGTATCTACCAAGCAGATCCTCCCATTCTCTCGGATAATCTGAGTGAGAGCGCAAGCCAAGTCTCTGACCTATGCTCAGCTTTTGCGAATACGGTCTTATCCAATGTCTTGACTCAAAGAAATGCTTCTCCGCGTGTTTAAGATCCGTACTGTCTCCGCTAAAACAGGATTCTGAAAGATCGTTACCAAGATCCACCGACAAGTACTTCTCAAGTATCTCTCTCGTAGGACTGTTTTGGAATAGCTCATTGTTACCGGACATAACCACTACCACCAGATTATTATCCGGACATATCCAAACATTCTGTCCGAGCATACCGTTGAAAATGTAATCGTTACCCGTTCTCGAGGGCCACAGCTGATAGCCGTAATTAAATCTACCAAGACTCTCAGGAGTTTTTGCATGCCCCTTGTGCGACTCCAAAACCCATTCACCGGACAGTATCCTCTTGCCTTCAAAGCTTCCGCCCGAAAGCATCATGTATCCTATCTTTGCCCAACTTTCAGCCGAAAGATACAGTCCCCAGCCGCCTTTTTCAACCCCTTCTGCGCTCATCTCCCAAAAACGGTTTGTTATATGGAGAGGTCCGAAAAGCCTTTCGTCCAGAAACTCCGTAAGACTCTTCCCTGTTAGCTTGACAACAATGCGGGCAAGGATATATGAGTTCATGCTGTTATAAGCAAAATCCGTCCCGGGCGCAAATGCGAGACCCGAAGCAAAGAAGGCTTCCGTCCATTTGGACTCGGTTACCGATCCCGCCTCCGAAAACTTAACGCCGCTGCTCATAGTGAGCAGATGCTTGACGGTAATGTCGGCAAAGCCGTTGTCGTTATATTTATATTCCGGGAATATATCAATGAGGCGATCCTCAACACTGAGCATTCCGTCATCGACAAGCATACCTATCGCCATACCGGTCACGGTCTTGGACATAGAATGAGAAAGATGCCACGTATTGACGTCATATCCGGGATGCGCGCACTCGCATATTATCTCTCCATCCTTGAGAACCACAAGAGAGTGGACGTTAGCGCTCTTGTTTGACTCAAGAGCTCTCAGCATAGCTAACAAGCGGCCCGAGGATACTCCCTTTTTCTCGGGAGTCGTTCTATGAAAATACTGCTCCTCAATTCCCGAAACAGCCGTTTTCTGAGGATAATAAGGAATGACCGAGGGATCGCTTCTGCCCGTAAACACAAGTCCGGCTCCAAGCTCGATCGTTCGTTTAACCCATCTTTCCATACTTCCTCCCCTCACCTTTCGGTATTCGTGTTATCTTTAATTGTAAATATTATAAATTATACCTATATAAATATATTATAAGCGATTTGCAAAAATTCTGTAAAGTCCCAGCTTTATACGACGGACATTCCGATCGCATCTGCCAAAATACCAAAGACAACGCCAATAAAAACAAGCAGCGCCAAAATGATGGCGTTCTCCTTAGGGTGACGGTTCATCTTAATAAGTATCAACAGTCCCACACCCGCGCCGGCAAAAAGTCCCGACATCATAGCTCCTGCAGAAATTACACCCGACATCGCGAATCTCGTAAGAGCTACGGATGACGCGCAGTTAGGTATAAGACCAACAAGCGCCGCTATGATATGACTTACAATCGGCATAGAGAAGAGCGAGGAAGCAAACAGCTCGTCTCCTATAAAGAATACGAGCGCGTTTACAAGCATAGTAGCGCCAAAGATAAATAAAGATACGCTCACCGTGTGGTGTATAGCCGATCTCACAATTCCGTTTTCGCAATGGCAGTCGTCAACATCGCATATCTCGTCTATGTTTATATCCTCTCTCTTTACTCTCATCAGCTTGAGGGTAAGATCTATAACAAATCCCATCGCTATTCCTACCGCGCATTTGTACGCTAAAATAAGCATCACCTTATCAAGCCGCATATTACCCGCAAGAAGAATGGGTAACATCTCGTCAGAGGTGGAAAGAAAAACTGCGATAAGCGTACCGAGAGTTATTACTCTTCCGGTATAAAGATTAGCGGCAGCGGCAGAAAATCCGCATTGAGGCACAGCGCCAAACACTCCGCCGATCGCGGGGCCGAGACTTCCCGCGCGCGTCATAACGTTACGTACCTTATCAGATGCCTTATGCTCTATAAATTCCATAAGAAGATAGGTTAAAAACAGCATAAGAACGAGCTTAAGCGTATCAATAAATCCGTGCCATATTACCTCGTCTAAAAACTCACCGAAGCGACCGAGCTTCTCAGAAAGAAAATTCGCTACCGACGAATGCGCCGTATAATCCGCGTGTAAAAATCCAAGCATTACGCATTCACCTCCGCGCAATTCTCACAGGTACCGAAAAGAAGAGTACCCTCCTCAATATGAAAGCCTCCCGCATTCAGAAGCGTACGCTCAAGATCGTGCGATATCTCCTCGTCAAGATGGACAAGTCTGCCGCATCCCTTACACTTAAGGTGCAGGTGATGGTGACACTCGTCAAGACCGACGTACTGATATGTGCAATGTCTTGTCCTGCCATCGGATATTCTTCTAAGGCATCCTTCGCCGACAAGCTCGGATACTATCCTGTATACAGTGCTTTTGCCCTTACCGTCCTCGGTAAGCGCGTCACATATCTCCTCAAGCGTATAAGAGACGTTTGCATCGGCTGACAAAAGCTCGATTATGCGTTCTCTTTTTCCCGTAGTATATCTCATATATTCTCCATTCAAAAATGAGAATTATTCTCAATTTGTTATTATATGATACTATACTTTCGTCCCATTGTCAATGCTTTTGAAAATATTAAAAATATTTTTTTATTAGAGGTTGACATCTTAATGGTTTTGTGCTAAAATAACCCTCGCATTTTATTTTGACGGAGTTATTATGAACATTTCAGATTTAATTTTAAACGTTGCGATACTGTTTATAATGATGGTACCCGGCGTTATAATGAAGAAGGGGAATCTTTGTACCGACGTGTTCGGTAAGGGTATCTCGAACCTCGTGCTTTACATTGCGCAGCCCTGTCTTATAGTATACGCGTATCTTTCTTGCGAGGCAAGCTTCAAGGATATTTGGGTAGGTTGTCTTATGACCTTCATACTCTCGTTTGTTGCGCACGTTATATTTACCGTGGTAGCGCTTCCCGTGTTCAGAAAGGCGCCGGACGGAGCCTGCAGAATGCTTCGCTTTGCCACCATCTTCTCAAACGCGGCATTTATGGGTATCCCTCTCATTCAAGCGGTTATCCCCGATCCTACTGCGGCGATCTACGCATCTATCTACAACATTACCTTCAACCTCTTCCTTTGGACGCTTGGAGTTAAGCTCTGCACAGATGGACTTGATCAGATGCACAATGATGAGGATTGCGAATGTCACGAGCAACTCTCTCAGATGTCGAACGTCTCGTTTAAGAAGGTTTTATTCCACCCTGTCACACTTGCGTCCGCTGTAGGTCTTATGCTTCTCATCTTCGGTATAAATAACCCGCTGCTTGAGAGAATGAGCCTTTCTATCGTATCTGACAGCCTTCTTATGCTTAAGAATCTCGTAGCGCCTCTTTCTATGGTGGTTATAGGCCTCAGACTCGCAGAGCTTAACCTTCGCGGATTCTTCAACGACGTATATATGTACGTTTTCCTTGTGCTCAGACACTTGGCATTACCCGTCGCTACCGTTCTCGCAATGAAGCTTTTGTCTCTCGCACTCCCGGTAAGCGATACAGTAGCGCTTGTAATAGCAATTATGGCTTCAGCTCCTGCGGCAACCAGCGCGACTATGTTTGCTGAGAAATACGACTGCGACGCTCCGTACGTCAGCCGTCTCGTAACAGTATCCACGATACTTTGCATTGCTACCATGCCCGTGATCGTAATGCTCGTTCAAGGTCTTTGGTAATTTGTGTTTTTAATTTAAAAAAGGTGTTGCGACACATTCGGTCGCAACACCTTTTTTCTCATTTTACATCTTCGGTTTGCCGATTTTGTAAATATTCATTATCAATTCGTGGGTTTTAAGAGCGTTTTCACCGCTTATATCAAGCTCTTCTCTTCCCATTAAAGCGTTGTAATACTGACGAATCTGCTTAACGTGATCCACGCCCCAATAATCCTTTCCGCCGCCATAACTGAGGGGCTTGGGATCGGGATGCGCCTCCTCGCTCGTACCGTCAAAATAGGTTATGTAAGCGTCATCGTAGCCAAAAACCACCTTACCCTTTTCGCAAAGCAAACGTATCTCGATAGGCTCGTCACAGCCGTAGTTGTTCATACAGTAAAATCCGTATCTTACGCCGTTTTTGAACTCTACGAGTCCCTCGGCGCTATCTTCAACAACAACCTTTTTGTGTCCTCTGTTAGCCATAGAGCAGGAGATGCTTTCAACGTCGCTATCAACTATCCATCTTACAAGGTCGATAGAGTGGATCGCCTGATCAATAACAACGCCGCCACCCTCTTTGTCCCAAGTGCCCTTCCAATCGCTGCCGGAATAATAGTCGTCACTGCGTGTCCAAGTGAGAGTGGAACGAGCCGATATTATTTTGCCAAGCTTACCGCTCATCACAGCCTTTTTTACAAGCTGAGCCGAATTATTGTATCTGCACTGGAAGATTACGCCGAACTGTACACCAAGCTCCTTAGCTCTTTCTACAGCCTTGACAGCGCTTTCATAATCAACGTCCATAGGCTTTTCCGTAAGAACGTTTACACCGTGCTCGAACGCGTACATAGCAACCTTTGAGTGCAGGTTGTGAGGCAAGCAAAGGTGAACCGAATCCAGCTGCTCCTTATCGAGCATTTCCTCGTAGGATGTGTATGCCTTTATACCGTATTCGCGAGCCGCCGCCTCGGCTCTGTCCGCCTTGATATCACAACAAGCCACAAGCTCAAGCTCATCTATAGATGCCACCGAAACGAAGTGCATCACGGAGATTCTTCCGCAGCCGATGACTCCGACTCTGATTTTTCTACCATTGTCAATCATTTTATTTTTCCTCTTTTCATACGACCTATACGTCGCACGGATATATTATAACTCTCGCGTACCCGTATGTCAATAGCAACGAGCCGTTTATTTGTATTTTAAAGCAGCTCCGGCACACCCTCACCACGTTCTGCCGCGGAGAGTATCTGCTCGCACAGTATCAGACAACGAATAAGGTGATACGGTCCCTTCCACAAGGAGCCCTTCTGAGTATGTGAAACCGTTCCGTCTCTATGCAGATAACCGTACCACTCACCGCATTCCTTATCCGAGAAATGCGAGAAGGAGTAGTCGTGAGCCTTGTCATACCAGTTCTCATAACGCTCATCCTTCGTAATGAAGTGAGCGACCAAGGTGGCAATGAGCGTCTCGTTATGTACCCACCAGAGCTTCATGTCATGCTCAAGCTGCTCGCACGGACGCCCAAAGAGATCTCGGAAGTAATAAACGCCTCCAAATTCCTGATCCCAACCAATGTCAAGCGACCAATCGAGTATGTTTAAAGCTTGTTTTTGTAAAGTTTTATCGTCATTTGAAAGCGAATAATTCATTAAGAACCACGAATTCTCTATCGAATGTCCAGGATTAATCGTGCGTCCCGATGGGTTGTTAAGTATGCTACCGTCCGTGTATACAGTCTCAAGAACGCACTTATATTCTTCCTTGTAATGAAGATTTATCATATCAGAGATAACGTCATTAATGATAGCGTCGTAATACTCCTTTTTACCGCTGACGCGTCTGAGCGTCTGCGCGGAGCTAACAAGAACCATGGGATAGGAGTTAGATCTTGTTGCTCTTACCTCACCGTTCTCCTTCGGCGTAATCTTGAATGGATCAGATGACGGATCCTTATAAAGACGGTACATCAGATCAAAGTATTTTTCGGCAAGTTCAAGATCCTCGGGGTTTTTACGCAGTAAATAATACTCCGCAAAACCAACGACAAGAAAGCTCTCCGAGAAGAAGTATCTTCTCTTTCTGAGTGGCTGACCGTCCTTTGTAACGGTGAAGAACATTCTGCCGTCGGTATCTATACAATGCTCCTTTATAAATCTCGCGCCGCTATCAGCCGCGCTTGCCCATTCTTCGTTTATTCCGTAAACGTTACAAAGCTTCGAAAAACTCCAAAGGCATCTGCCCTGAAACCACACGCTCTTGTCATCGTTATACGATTTTCCCTCTCGGTCAACACTTGTTATAAACCCACCGTGCTCCTTATCGATAAGATCGGAGTTAAGCCAAAACGGTACTACGTCGTTAAACAAAGCGTCCTTGTAGAATCGTCTTAATTCTTTGATTTTTTCAAGCTTCATTGTATTCCCCTTCGCTCAAAAGATTTGCCGTATTTCGCGACAATGCTTATTCACGTCACAATTATAACATTAATAACACCATTTTGCAATATGGCAAAACGTATTTTAATATATTTAAAGCGCTTTGCGTCGCTTTCTGTATTTCCTTCTCTCCTCGTCGTATATCGCTTAAGGCGTGTTGACAGTAAAAGACCGCTGTGCTATAATAAGTACAAATCAAGGTATCGATAAAAGGAGCTTGAATGATGGGTTTTGATAAGAATTTTGCGTGGGGCGTAGCAACGTCCTCACAGCAGATCGAGGGCGCATATAAGGAAGGGGGAAAGGGACTCAATATTTGGGACGTTTTCTCGCACGAGCCGGGACGTATTAAGGACGGCAAAAGCTCGGATATAGCGTGCGACCACTATCATTTATTCAAGCAGGACGTCGCATTGATGAAATCTCTCGGCATAAATTCCTACCGTTTTTCAATCAGCTGGAGTCGTATTTTTCCAAACGGCTTGGGTGAGCTTTGCGAGGACGGAATACGCTTTTACTCCGAGTTGATCGATGAGCTTCTTTCGAACGGTATTGAGCCATACGTAACACTATTCCATTGGGATTATCCATACGCGTTATACAAAAAGGGCGGTTGGCTTAACGACGACTCGGTACAATGGTTCAGCGAATACGCCGCAAAAATAGTCGAGCTGTATTCAGATAGAGTAACCTATTTCATAACCTTTAACGAACCACAGTGCTTTATAGGCACCAGCTACCTTAAAGCTGCACACGCCCCGGGACTAACCGTTACCTACAAGGACGCATTCCAAATGGCGCACAATGTTCTTCGCGCTCACGGCGCGGCGGTTATCGCTATGCGTAATGCAGCAAAGCGACCTATAAAGATCGGTTATGCTCCAACCTATAATGCGCACTACCCCGCAACGAATTCCAAGGAAGACGTAGAGGCGGCGAGAAAGCGCTTCTTTGCCTGTCCTCCGCTTTCAAAAGGCGCTCTATGGAATGCCGCTTGGTGGAGCGATCCCGTTATCCTTGGCAGATACCCAGAGGACGGACTACGCTTATACAAGGACTACTTACCCGAAATAACAGAGGACGATCTCAGATTGATAAATCAACCGATCGACTTTTACGCGCAAAACATTTATAACGGCCACGCAATAAAGGCAAACGAAGATGGCGAGCCGGTGGAAATACCTCAACCGGACAATGCTCCTCGCACAGCTATGGGATGGCCTATAACCCCCAAGAGCTTGTACTGGGGTCCACGCTTTCTCGCAGAGCGCTACAGGCTTCCGTTATATATCACCGAAAACGGCGCCGCCTTTACCGACGTGTTAACCCCCGACGGAAGGGTACACGACAATGAGCGTATCAGCTTCTTCTCATCTTATCTTGACGAGCTTGAGCGCGCCGTCAACGACGGAGTTGACGTAAGAGGATATTTTGCTTGGTCACTCATGGATAATTTTGAATGGGCAGAGGGCTACACCGCCCGCTTCGGCATCGTTTATGTGGATTATGACACACAGGAAAGAATACCGAAGGACTCTGCGTATTGGTATAAGAAATACATAGAGAAGCATACAAAATAAAGCTATTGTATTCGCATCTATAGCTTTATAGAATATAAAAAACAAGAGGTTGAGCCTTCTGCTTAGTTAAAAGCATTGACTCAACCTCTTGCTTTACAATAAGAAGGGCTGTCTCATTTTTGCATTTGAGGCAGCCCAAGGTTTTAATAAAAGGATAAGCTTTTAGCAATAAGTGTCAGCTATGACAGCATTCGTCATAAAGCTAAAATCTCAACATAGTCAGGATACGATTCGAGGGCGTCGTCCCAAGGTACTGCCGGCGTAGGTTCAGGCTCAACCTCTTCACCGCCATAATTACCCCAGATTACGTTATCATCATATCCGCCATTCCAATTAGGATCCCATCCGCTCGGCATAGATTCAGCCGCGCAATATATCATGACGGGAGAGTATCGGAACACCTCTTCACCCATATAGGTAACGGATTCAGGGATATATACGTACTCAAGGCTACCACAGCTTGCGAATGCATAGCTGCCTATACTTTCGAGATTGTTATAATTATTTATTACTATTTCCGAAAGAGAGTCGCAGCCTTCGAACGCGCCTGCGCCTATACTCTTTAAAGAAGCGCCGAGAGTCACTCTCCAAAGAGATGTACAATTAGAAAAGGCATACTCCCCTATAGTAGTTACTGAATCGGGAATAACAATGGTGTCGAATGCGCAGAAATCAAACGCATATTGACCTATGTAAGTCAAGGTGGTGCTTGGAAGAACTATTCGTGTAAGATTGTAGCATCCCGAAAAAGCGCGATCTGGAATAGCCTCGGCGCCCTCAGATATCATAACCAAATTCAGATTTTCAATGTCGTAGTAGGTGTACGACGGCACGTTGCCATTGAACGACAAGCTACCGATAGATGAGCAGCCGCTAAACGATCCTGTGCCTATACTCTCTACAGACTTTCCTATGGTTAAGCTTGATAGCATTTCACACCCTTCAAATGCATATATACCTATATCGGTAACACTATCCGGTATTACAATGCTGCTTATCGAGCAACACTGCTGGAACGCGCAATCACCTATGCTTACCAAAGACTGAGGTAAGGTGATATTCTCAAGCGCATAACAACAACAGAACGCACCCGCTCCTATATACGTCACACTGTCGGGAATAATAACCGTTGTCAAAGACGAGCTGTACATAAAAGCTTCATCAGGTATACTTTCAACGCCTTCATCTATAATAACAGTCGTCAGCTCCGGGAAATCGGAATAATAATAGAACGGAATAGATCCTCTGAAGATTATTTTTTCAACCGACCAACATCCGTCAAACGTACGAAGAACACTATCACCGCTTATATCGGTTACGTTTTTACCAAACGTAATCTGTCTAAGGGATACGCACCCCTCAAACGCAGACTCGCCGATAACCTCGACTGCATCGGGTATAACTATACCTTGAAGCGACTCACAACCCAAAAATACTTGTGTGGGAAGCTCCTTAACAGAACTCGAGATTGTTGCTTCGACAAGCGATATACATTCGGAAAACGCATACGCGCCAATACTTGTTACGGAATCCGGTATAACTATGCTTCGAAGTGATTCACAACCATAAAACGCAAACTGACCAATACTATCGAGCGATTCGGGAAGCACTATACTTTCCAGTAGCAAACACTCACTAAACGCCCAATCTCCTATTTTCGTCAGTGATGCGGGCAGCTTAACTTCGGTAAGATATACGCATTGTTCAAATGCGCTATCACCAATCGTTGATACCGAGTCTGGAATAACTATATCGGTTATCGCAGTCCATGCGAACGCATAGTCGCCTATTTCCTCCAAGGATTCGGAAAGCGATACGTTAGCAAGTGATTCGCAGGATGAGAATGTATTTTTTTCGATCTTAGTAGCTCCTTCGATAACCACACTTGTCAAAGCGGTAAGCTCGTAATACTTATACGTCGGAACCTCGCCTCTGAATGTGATATCGGTTACCGCCGTGCATCCGCCAAACGCGTAATTGCCAATACTAACCACCGACTTGCCTACGGTAACCGTTTTAAGCGAAGTACAGTAGTTGAATGCGTACGTTCCAATGCTTGTAACGGCATCGGGAATGGTTATGCTCTCAAGAGATGAGCATCGTTCAAACGCATGATCCTGGATAATTGTTACGGTATCGGGGATGATTACGCTTGTTATCGATGCGCATCCTTGGAACGCATAATCCGAAATAGCTACGACGGGATATCCGTTATATTCCGAAGGAATTACTATTTGAGTATCCGTGCAAGTGCCTATGCCGGTAACAGTATAGTTACGTATACCGCCAATAGTTTGATACACCAATCCTTCGCTCGGCTTAAGCTCGGGTCCCCACACAACGGGGCGCTCCTCATAATTCCAGTGTTCGTCCCAACCCTCAGGCTGTGAGAGCATATCACAGTATATTGTAAGATTCGAGCATGAGGCAAAGGCTCCCATTCCCACATACGTAACGCTATCCGGTATTGTAACCTCTTGAAGACCGGTGCAGCCGGCAAAGGCAAGCTGATCTATTCTCGTAACACTATTCGGTATTGTGAGTGTCTCAAGAGCGGAGCAGCCGGAAAACGCGTACGCACCTATGCTCGTAATACCGCTTGAGAGAACCACACTCTCAAGACTTGAGCATCTTATAAACGCGTAATCACCTATACTTGTAACAACGTTAGGTATTATAATGTCCGTAAGAGTGGTGCAGTCAGCAAACGCGGCCTCACCCATTATTGTAACACTCTCGGGAATAACTATTTCGGCAAGATTAATGCAATTTGAAAATGCGTAACCGTCTATTGCCACTATAGTATCCGGCAAGGTGATGCTTGTAATTTCGGTATATTCAAAGGCTGCCGATCCTATTCTCGTAACGGGGAGTCCCTTATATTCTGCCGGCACTATTATATCGGTATCGGTACAAGTGCCTATTCCGGTAACGGAATAACTCTTACCGTCCGAATTTAAGCCGTAGGTCAATCCCTTGGAATAGTTTTCCATGATAACCGTTCCATCGCTGAGTATCTTACCGTCTGTAGCCTGTACAACGTAGTTGCTCGTACCGCGGTTCCACTCAGGTCCCATGTTTATGCTCTGCCACTCCGCCACAGTACCCGTGTACTCAATAAGGGTAAGCGCAGGGCAAACCGCAAGCGCGTTGGGATATATCTCCTCAACGGATACAGGTATTCTTATGGTCTCAAGAGATTTACAGTAAGCAAACGCCGACGTATCGATCTTGGTTACCGATGCGGGCACGATCACGCTCTTCAGAGATTCACAACCGATAAAGGCGGAAGGAACGATCGTGGTTATTTTATTGGGAATAGTTATACTCTCAAGCGACGTGCAGTAAGAGAATGCGCCGTCACCTATTTCGTCGATGCTCTGATGAAGCACGATGCTGACAAGAGAATCGCACTCCGAGAATGCTCCTACGCCAATGATTGTTACGTGGCTCGGAACGGTAAAGGAATTATCGGTCTTAGCCAACGCGTACTGAAGCAGTACGCTACCATCCTTGGTATAAAGATTTCCATCGATATCCTTGTAATAGGGGTTGTTTATATCAACGCTGATGTAAGAGAGAGCATCGCAGCCTATTAACGCGCATTCACCGATATATGAAACGCTCTTGGGTATTGAGATAAGCTGTAGCGCATCACACTCTGCAAAGGCTCTGCTGCCTATGCTTGTCAGAGCAGAGGATACCGTCACCTGCGCTAAAGACTCACACTCATTGAATGCCTCGTCACCTATCTCGGTAACCGAACCGGGTATAGTCACGCTTGTGATGTATACCTTGAAATAGAATGCGCGGTATCCTATAGCGGTAACGGGAAGACCGTTATATTCTTCTGGGATTATAATATCGTTATCCGTGCAGGAGCCAATACCGCTTACGTAATAGCTATTACCATTGTCATTAAGTGTGAACTCAAGACCTACCGATTCTACAATAACGGTTCCGTCGCTTGTGATCTTTCCATCGTCGGCTTCCACATTATAATCGTCAGAACCGGAGCTCCAGCCATCTCCCTTAGAGATGGACTGCCACTGCTCTACCGTACCCTGGTACTCTATCTTTCCAAGCACGGAACATCCATCAAAGACACCGCTTCCGATATAGACGGTAGTAACGGGAATACTGATCGTAACCAAGGATACGCAACCGCTGAATACATGGTTGTTTATACCGGTAATTCCATTTGGAATATTGATCTCGGTAAGAGACTCGCAACCCTTAAACGCCGCCTCTCCAAGCTCGGTCAAGCTGTCGGGAAGAACGACCGTTTCAAGCGCGGCGCAGTTTTCAAAGGCGCCCGTTCCGATACTTTCCACTCCGTCGCCTATAACAATATAGACTATGATGAAACAGTTGTAGAACACGTAATTCTCAATGACGGTAACCGTATTTGGAATAGAAATACCGCCAAGAGACGAGCATTCTGAGAACGCGCTCTTACCTATGCGATTAAGTCCTTCAGAAAGGCTTACTCCGGAAAGCCTGATGCAGCCGTAGAATACGCAATCGCCAAGGATCTTAATGTTACCGGGAATAATGATATTTACAAGATTTATACAGCCGTAGAAGGTGTATCCCTTAAGCTCACTAAGTCCGGAGGGTATATTGATCTCACTAAGAGATGTACAATTTCTGAACGCGGATTCACCGAGGCTTGTAAGACCTTCGGGAAGAACGACAGTTTCAAGCGCAGCGCAGTTTTCAAAGGCGTTGTCGCCTATCTTCTTTACGCCACCCTTTACAACTATTTTAACGATAACGATACAGTTATAGAATGCGTAGTTATTAATAACTGTAAGGCTTTCGGGAAGCTCTATCTTGGTAAGCGCCTTACATCCGTCAAACGCATGCTCACCTAAGGTTTCGAGTCCTTCACCAAGGCTTACGCTCACAAGAACTACGCAGTTGTAGAACGCGTAGTTGTTGATAATAATTAAGCTATCGGGAAGATCCACACTTGCAAGAGCCTTGCATCCATCAAAGGCATGTTCGCCTATGCTCTCCAGCTTGTCGCCGATGTTTACGCTTACAAGTCCGATACAGTCGACGAATGCATAATTGCCTATCACCTTAACGCTCGGAACGGTAAGATCTGCAAGAGCGTCACAACCGTCGAAGGCGCGCTCACCTATAGTTTCAAGTCCCTCTCCAAAGCTTACGCTTACAAGAAGCACGCAGTTGTAGAACGCGTAATTATTGATAACAGTCAAGCTATCGGGAAGCGCAATGCCGACAAGAGCCTTACATCCGTCAAACGCATGCTCGCCTATACTCTCAACTCCTTCACCGAGAGTCACGCTTATGAGCGCGATACAATTATAGAAGGTGTAATTGTTAATAACGATCAGACTGTCGGGCAGATCTACGCTTACAAGAGAAGTACAGTTATAGAAGGCGTACGCACCTATGCTTTCAATTCCCGCGCCAAGATCAATATCCGAAAGACGTGTACAATCGTAGAACGCGCCCTCGCCGATGGAAATCATCTCATCGGACATAACCACCTTATTAAGATTACTGCATCCTTGGAATACATAATCTCCTATACTCTTTACCCCTTCCTCAAAGTTTAGGCGGATAAGAGTTTTTATACTGCTATAATCATAGGTGGGTATACTTCCTCTGAATGTTAATTCAGATAAAGACTTGCTCTTGCTAAATACATTAGCGCCTATATTTTCAATGCTTCCGCCTAAAGAAACGTTATAAAGATGTCTACAACCGTAAAAAGCATTGTCCCCTATAGTCTTTAGAGAATCGGGAAGATAGATCGACATAAGATATAGACAATCATAGAATGCGCTTTCTCCGATAACCTCAAGACCGCTTCCAAGCGAAATATTGGTAAGTGCGCCACAGGCATAAAAGGCAAAGTCACCTATTTCCTTAAGAGCATCACCAAAATATGCATATTCTATCTTTTCACAACCGTAAAAGGCGTATTCACCTATGTATTCTATCAAGATAAGATCTATGCTTACAGCAAGCGAAGTGCATTCATAAAATGCGTTCGCTTCAATTCTTTGTATAGATCCGCTCAAATTGATATCGGCAAGACCGCTGCAAGACTCAAAGGCATGCTCTCCGATATATACGAGCGTGTCGGTAACCGTAACGGTTTTCAATACGGTACAGTTAGCAAACGTAAATCCTTCTATGCGCGTAACTCCACTCGGTATAGAAATCGAGACAAGCTCGCTACAAGATCTGAATGCTCCTACGCCTATCTCTATCAAGCTGTCCGGCAGATTAACACTGACAAGAGACATACAAGAAGAGAAGGCTTCATTGCCAAGATATTTAAGTCCGTTGCCGATAACTACCTCTACAAGTATCTCGCATTTGTAGAATGCATACTCATTTATAATGATCACCGTATCGGGTATAGTTACTTTCTCGATCTGCTGCTCCGAAAAAGCGTAACTACCGATAGAGGTTACCTTTTTACCCATATAGGTGGACGGAATAGTCACGTGGGATTCCTGATAAGTGCCAATACCCGTAACAGAGTAGCTCTCGCCATCATCATTAAGCGTAAACTCAAGCCCATTAGAATCTTCCGGAGGATCCACGGGTGGAATTATAGGATCGTCCGCCGGAGGCGTCACAGGATCATCTGCAGGAGGTGTCACAGGATCATCCGCAGGAGGTGTCACAGGATCATCCGCGGGGGGCGTTACAGGATCGTCTGCGGGAGGCGTCGTGGGATCCTGCGACTCGCTACCGGAATTATCCGACGGAGAATCCGTAGATCCTTGTGTATCACCCGAAGCATCCGAGGTCACGTTATCCGTATCGGATGGCTTATTCTTTTTTTCGCAACCACCGATACTCGCGATAATAAGCGCAAAGATGCAAATAAATATTAGCATTTTTGCGAGTTGTTCAACCAAAGGTGTCTTTTTCATAGCAACACGTCACTCCTTTTTGATACTGAATGCAATCCTTGCTTTAACCTCAAATTGCACCGCGTGATTTTTTTGGTATGTATACATTATAAACCTTTGTTATTTATTTGTCAATTAAAATAATATATTTTAACCTTAACGCGTAAATATATAATATGGTGTTTTAAATATTAAAGGGTTTATTTCTAAATTCATTCGGCACCGAGACGTGTGCATGTCCCCCCATACAAGTTGTCGCTTTTTACAAAATAAAAAAACTCTCACCGTGGTGAGAGTGATTGTATAAAAATAAAGTCGAACTGTTATAACCAATCACGCCGGTGGCGTGCATATCATCAAAACGGAGTTTTGCATATCATCAACACAAAGTGTTGTATCTCATTAAGTCGCAGATATACACACGTTGATGCGTGATGATTACAGCGCACAGGGCTGATGAGATACACCACGCTTCGCGCGTCGATGATATACCAAGTCTGCGACTTGGATAAAAAATAACGGCTTCCGGAGAAGCCGTTATTTTTGGTGGAGCATGCTTAACGAAAGTCGAACAGAGCTAACCACCGTTCAGATTTATCCGTCCGGATCTTACAGAAGCTTCAACAGTATACACAATGTCCTCGCACGAGGTTCCTATCATCACCTTGTAATCGCCATCGTGCATGCCGTATTTCATATTCCTGTCATAATAGCAGAATGTATCGTGCGTGAGCTGAAGCTCTGCTGTCTTGACTTCTCCTGCCAAAAC
>JAZOUM010000051.1:0-22053 GCA_045658205.1 Eubacteriales bacterium
TATAAGCTCTTCAGCACAATACTCGGAAGCGGATTGCTCGTAATGATAATCATTTTCCAACCGGAAATACGCGATGCGCTTGAAAAGATAGGTAACGGATCCTTGAAAGGAATTATGAGCTTCAGTGATCGCAAACGCAAGAAAGAGCAGTTTAGCAATGCAATTGATAATATTTGCTCGGCTGTCTCGGAGCTTTCTAGAGAGTCTACCGGAGCGCTTATAGTCATTGAACGGTCTATAAGACTTTCCGATGTGACAAAAACGGGAGTTGCCATCGATGCTAATGTCAACGATCTGCTTATCAGAAACTTGTTCTATAACAAAGCACCTTTGCACGACGGCGCAGTTGTAATTTCCGGAGATAAAATTGTATCTGCCGGTTGCTTCCTTCCTTTGACACAACGCGTTGACCTCGATTCAAGCTTAGGAACTCGTCACAGAGCTGCAATCGGCATGGCTGAACGTAGTGATGCTGTCGTCGTTGTTGTTTCGGAGGAGACGGGAGTAATATCCATCGCTTACGACTTTTCTCTTATCAGAAACGTTAAACCTATGGAACTTCGCGCATTTTTGCTTGAAAATGTTTTGAGGATTCATACAGAGGAAAATTGATTCATTTCTTGTTTGGGTGAGGAGAATCAAATGAAAAAGGAAATCTTTGGGATCAGGGCGAGAACAATATTAAGCGTTTTTGCATGTGTTGTGATTGCCTTTGTGATTTGGTTATATTTTAACATCTAAAGAACAAAGACTCGTTGAGCGATAGGTTCACGGGATTAGTAGAGGTTATATGAGTTTTTCTAATCGCAGTTACATTGTTAACAACGTAACTTTGCCGATAAACGCCTCCCTTAAAGAGGCGTTTAATATTGCAGCTAAAAAGCTTGCTTCGGTGGGCGTAAGGACTAACGGCTGTGATTTTTCAATATATAAACGAAGTGTTGATGCACGAAAAAAGGACGACATTAAGTTCGTATATTCGGTTATGGTAAGCGGAGAATTGCCGCTCGCATCTGAAGAGCGCTTAAAGCAAGTCGGGATTGTACCGTACAATTATGTTGAGCCGGAGATTGTTCCGGGGGATCAGAAGCTTGATTCACGCATAGTCGTTGTTGGTTCCGGACCGTGCGGCTTGTTTGCGGCGCTTTTACTTGCCGAGAACGGATATGATCCCATACTTATCGAGAGGGGCGGATCTGTTGCAGAGAGAAATGAGCGCATCGAGAGCTTTAAGCGCACTCGTGTCCTTGACGTAAATACTAATATTCAGTTTGGCGCCGGTGGAGCAGGTACGTTTTCGGATGGAAAGCTCGTTACTCGTGTTAACGATTCTATGTCCACATATGTTTTAAAGCGTTTTGTAGAATTCGGCGCTCCGGAGGAAATACTGTATCTTGCAAAGCCTCATATCGGTACCGATGTATTGTCTGTTGTCGTCGACAATATGATAAACCGAATTACACAGCTTGGCGGCGCCATAATGTATCATACCGAGTTTAAGGATATGCGCATGTCCTCCAACCGAGTTACCGGTATCTACACAAACAACGGCATTATAGATTGTTCAGCTTTGGTTCTTGCGATAGGTCATAGCGCGAGAGATACTTACGGTACCTTGATTGATCAAGGAATGGATATAATTGCCAAGCCATTTTCAGTTGGAATGCGTATAGAGCATTCAACCGATATAATTGATAGGGGAATGTATGGCAAATTTGCAGGACATTCCGCGCTTGGTCACGCCGAATATAATCTTTCGTATAACACTAAGGATCGTGGTGTATACACGTTTTGCATGTGTCCCGGCGGTACCGTGGTAGCAGCCGCAAGCGAGAGCGGCGGCGTTGTTGTAAACGGTATGAGCGCTCACGCAAGAGACGGTAGAAACTCCAATAGCGCTGTATGCTGTTCAATCTTCAAAGAGGATTACGGCTCAGATCCGAGATCGGCAATTGAATTCCAAAGAAAAATAGAACGCGCGGCTTTTATCGCCGGTGGTGGAGATTATTCCGCTCCTATAATAACCGTTGGAGATTTCATTTCCGGAAAATGTGTTAACGATCCAACCGACATTTTACCAACTTATATGGATGGGTGTGGTGTAAAGCTTGCCGATCCTTCTGAGTATCTTCCTACAGTTGTAGTTGATCACCTCAGACGTGGTATTCTCGATTTTGATAGAAAAATTAAGGGCTTTGCTCACAGTAGCGCGGTGCTTACCGGCGCTGAAACGAGGACAAGCTCTCCGCTTCGCATCATGCGAAATAATGAAACCAGACTCGCCACGGGGTATGATAATCTCTATCCTGCAGGCGAAGGCGCCGGATATGCCGGTGGTATAACAAGTGCCGCAATTGACGGTATACATACCGCAATCGCGATTATCAGTAAATATAAGCCTTGAGAGGACAACCTCTATCGCGGGTGAAATTTAGACCGCGACCCCGCAGCGGGAGCTGCCTTAAGTAGTTAATAAATTGAAAGGCGGGGGCAACCCCACTAATGGTTTTTTATATGTTCTTACAAAACGAAATAGCAAAGGAGAAGGTCTGGATTACCTCCACGCCGGATACGGACGACGTAAAAGCGGCCGTAACCGACATTGCAGAGGCTCTCGGGGTTAACCCCATTATAGCTAAGTTGCTTTACAACCGTGGCTATCAAGACCATGTAAGCGCGGCATCATTTGTCAAAATGGAAAACGAGATGTTACGTAATCCGTTTGATATGGCAGATATGATGAAGGGCGTTCAGCGCATAAAAAAAGCGCTTGATGAGAAAGAAAAGATTACTGTTTACGGCGATTATGACGTTGACGGAGTAACGTCTGTATGCACTCTTTATCTTTATCTCAAATCACTCGGCGCAAACGTCGAGTACTATATCCCAAATCGTTCAGGTGAAGGATATGGTGTATCGGTATCTGCTATCGATAGCATAAAAGATAGCGGAACCAAGCTTATTATTACGGTTGATACCGGTATAACCGCTAACGAAGAAGTTACATACGCGAAGAATGTAGGCGTTGATTTTCTTATAACAGATCACCACGAGTGCCGTTCCGATCTTCCCGATGCAACTGCTGTTATCAACCCACATCGCCCGGATTGTAATTATCCGTTTAAGGAGCTTGCGGGCGTAGGAGTGGTATTTAAGCTTATATGCGCATACGAGGAGTTCAGAAGTGGTGACACACGTATGAAGTCTACCTTGCGTATTATCAAAGAATATGCAGACCTTGTTGCGATAGGTACTATCGCAGACGTTATGCCTATCAAGGAAGAAAACAGAATCATAGTTAAGTACGGTCTTAACATGATAGAAAACACAAATCGAGTCGGTTTAGCGGCACTGATAGACGTTTCTTCCAATAAGCAGGATGGCAGACATAGCGATAGGTTCGATAGAAATCGCAGAAAGAGAAAGACTAAGATCACCTCAAGCTTTATCGGATTTACTTTGGCGCCGAGAATTAATGCGGCGGGCAGAGTTAGAAGCGCAACTATTGCCGTGGAGCTCTTCCTTTCGGATAAGTATTCGGATGCTGTAAAGATCGCTGAGCAGCTTTGCGCGGCAAATAAAGAAAGACAAGCCGAAGAAAATAAGATAATGCAAGAGGCATACGATAAGATAGAAGAGCTAGATATCAAAAACAATCCTGTTATAGTTCTTAATGCAGATGACTGGCATCACGGTGTTATCGGTATTGTTTCTTCCAGAATTACCGAAAAGTATTCTCGTCCCTCGATACTCGTTTCATTCGAAGGAAATGATGAGGATATCGATCACCTCGAAAACGTAGGTAAGGGATCCGGTAGAAGTATAAAGGGCATGAACCTTGTGGACGCTCTTTGTTATTGTAGTGATCATTTGGTAAAATTCGGTGGTCACGAGCTTGCGGCAGGACTTTCGGTTACAAGAGAGCAGCTTCCTGCGTTTATTGAAAAGATAAACGAATTCGCTCGCGCTAATCTTTCCGAAGAAGATATGGTTCCTGTTATTGAGGCTGACTGTGAGATCGATTTTACAGATGCTACTCTCGCACTGGCAGATTCGCTTCAGCTTCTTGAGCCGTACGGAGTAGGAAACCCTGTTCCTCAGTTCATTATGAGAAACGTGTCCGTTTCCGAAATATCCGGTGTGAGCGATAATAAGCATACTCGTTTTACTCTTACAGACGGAAAAACAAGTGTTTCCGCTATGTATTTCTCTAATTCACCCTCAGATCTTGGCATATACAACGGTGATAAGGTTGATGTATTATTTAATCTTGGCATTAATGAGTGGCAGGATAGAAAGAGCGTACAGCTTATAATCAGAGATATCAAGGTGTCGATGTCAAGCGAGAAGCAGTATAAGCATAATCGACAGAGATTTGAGGATATTAAGGCCGGCGCTACGTTCACACAAGAAGAGCAGTGCTTCCCCGAAAGAGAAGATTTTGTCGTCGTTTATAAGTTCCTTCAGAATTCGCTTCATATGGGCGTTGATACTTTCATACATAAGGATCTTCTCTCCAAGCTTTCGAGCGCTTCAGAGCGCGAAATCGGCTACGTGAAGCTTAAGTTTATCATCATGGTATTCAAGGAAATGAATCTTTTGCAGATAGATGAATTCGAGGATGAAAAATATCGCTTTAAGCTTCAGTATTCCACGACAAAGAAAAATTTGAATAAATCAAGTATTTTGAAAAAAATACGTTCTCAAATGAGATAAAATTATGTTTACAGAAATGCAACCGTTACTCGCCGTTATTGAAAAAAACGAGCGAAATTATGACTTGGAAAAAATAAAAAAGGCTTTTTTATACGCCAAGGAGCTCCACGCAGGTCAGTATCGACTGAGTGGAGAGGCGTACGTGTGCCATCCTGTAGCAGTAGCCGAGATAGCGGCGCAGTTGGGACTTGATACGGATTCAATATGCGCGGCTCTTCTTCACGATACGGTAGAGGATTGCTCTGAAAAGACGAATCTCGAAATTCTTACCAAGATGTTTGGTAAGGATGTTTCCATGCTTGTTGACGGATTAACAAAGATTATCCAGGTTCAGCTCGCGGATAAAGAAGAGGCTCATATAGAGAATATTCGAAAGATGCTTCTTGCGATGAACAGGGATATTCGTGTAATTTTCATCAAGCTGTGTGATCGTCTTCATAATATGAGAACGCTTTCGGCAAAAAAAGAGGATAGGCAGAGAGCTATAGCTCTTGAAACAATGTATATTTATGCTCCTCTTGCTCATAGACTTGGTATCCAGAGAATTAAGCAAGAGCTTGAAAATCTCAGTTTGTTCTATCTTGATCCTATAGGATATGAGGAGGTTCATTCTTCAATCGACAACAAATACGGTCAAAGCAGGACCTTCTTAGAGGATGCGAAAAATTATATTGTAGAAAAGCTTACCGAAAATAATATTCATTTTAAGCTTGAGGGAAGAGTAAAGTCCGTATATAGCCTTTATAGAAAGATGTATACGTTTAATAAGGCGTTTGATGAGATATATGACTTTTACGCTGTCCGAATTATTGTAGATAATGAACTTGAGTGTTATACCGCGCTCGGACTTGTGCATGAAATGTTTAAGTCAATTCCCGGTAGATTTAAGGACTATATATCCACTCCTAAGCCCAACCTTTACCGTTCACTTCATACTACCGTTATCGGTCGATCTGGCATACCGTTTGAGGTTCAGATAAGAACCCAGCAGATGCATGAGGAGGCTGAATACGGTATTGCCGCGCATTGGAAGTACAAATCCGGCGAAAAGAGCGGCCATAGCATTGATGAGAAGCTTCGTTGGATCGCTCAGCTTCTTGAGTCTGATGAGAATACTCGAGATCCTGATGAATTCATACATTCTTTCAAGACTGATATATTCCACGACGAGACCTTCGTATTTACTCCTAAGGGCGATGTAATTTCGTTACCTCAGGGATCGACCACGATAGACTTCGCTTATGCTATACATTCTGCCGTAGGTAACAAGATGACCGGAGCGAAGATCAATGGTGTAATAGTTCCTATTGATAGAACACCTCAGAATGGCGATATCATAGAGATCATAACACAGGGAAGCTCTAAGGGGCCCAGCCGAGATTGGCTTAAAATTGTAAAGACCGGACAGGCTCGAAGCAAGATCCGTCAATGGTTTAAGAAGGAAAAGCGCGCAGAAAACATCGAAATGGGTAAAACCGAGGTCGAGCGTGAAATGCGCAGAATCAACAAGAACGTTACCGACGCTCAAATAGAGGAGATAGTTCTTACCTCTGCTCGCAGAGTCGGTATACAGACAACCGATGACTTCTATAATACGCTTGGTTTTGGCGGTCTCTCCTTGCAAAGATTTATTCCTAAGATCAAGGAAGAACTTGATAAGCTCGGCGCCCCTGAGGAAGCACCTTTGACTCAGGAAGAGGAGCTTTCCAAGGTTAAGATCACATCAATCAATAAGAAAAAGACCTCCTCCGGCGGTATTATTATTGAAGGCGAGGGCGGATATCAGGTTAAATTCGCCAAGTGCTGTAATCCATTGCCCGGTGATGATATTATCGGATTTATTACCAGAGGATTTGGCGTATCCATTCATAAGCTTGATTGCCAAAACGTTGCGGAATCACGTAAAAACGAGGAAAACCTTGCGCGTTGGGTAAACGCGGCTTGGGAAAAGACCGAGTTCAATTCCAGCGAAAATTACGAGGCTTCCGTACAAATTATCACAGAGGACGGCATAGGCGTTATTGCGTCTATTTCTATGGCTCTTGCTGATATGAGGGTTTCCATATCCTCTATTAACACACAGGCGCTTAAAAACGGCACAGTTGCCATTAACCTGGCTATAGGATGCCGTAACACTTCGCATTTTGAGTCTATCGTATCGAGATTGCGCTCTCTTAAGTCCGTAATCAATGTTACGAGAGGCTTCGCAAACTGACGGAGGTATTATGATAGCGGTTATACAGCGCGTTAATAATGCTACGGTTTTTGCAGACGGAGTTTTTTCCGGATCGATAGAACGAGGACTTTATATACTTCTCGGTGTTACTAAAGGGGATACCGAGGAGGACGCCCGTTTGCTTTCCGAAAAGATTTCTAAATTGAGAATATTTTCTGATGAAAATGGAAAGATGAATCTCTCTGTAATGGATATAGACGGAGAAATTTTGGTCGTTTCCAATTTTACCTTAAACGCTAATTACTCTCATGGAAACAGACCCGACTACTTTGCTTCTGCCGCTCCACAGGAAGCAGATAGACTTTATGAATATTTTAAAGAAATTATTAGAAACAAGACCAAGAAGCTCGCTTCGGGCGTTTTTGGCGCTGATATGCGTACCGAAATGTCTACGGACGGCCCCGTAACAATAGTTATGGATTCCGAGGTTTTGAAGGGAGGAAGAAAATGATACTTCGAGTTGAAGGCAATATAAATAGATATTACGTTCAGACCTTATGTATGGTTTTCTTTCCCGGGGCAACCTTTGGTGAAAATGAAGAGCCCGGAATAGGCGTTCCGGAGGTTACTGTAAGTATTTACAAAGAAGAGGACGGATCCGATACGGCGTTCGTTTCTATGAAGCTCAACGATAGAGTTTGCGAAGCTACCGAGACTGTTCACATCGATGAGGATATTTCAGTTGCAGAGCATCCGGCTATAGCTGTAGGAAGAGCAATTTTTGCTGCTGGTAAGGAGCTACTCGGTCATATTCCTCCTTGGGGAATACTTACAGGTGTACGTCCAGCTAAGATTGCAAGTAGTATTCTTGCGGAAGGCAGAGGAATTCTTAAAACAAAGAAAATACTTCGCGATGAATACTTCCTTAATCATCAAAAGGCGGCTCTCGCCGTTTCTGTTGCTACTGCAGAAGCAAAGCTGTTAAAAAAGATAGATGCGAATACATGCTCTTTGTATGTTTCTATTCCTTTCTGCCCAACCAGATGCTCGTATTGTAGCTTCGTATCATATACCACGCCGAGGCTTCTATCTATGATAGATGATTATCTTGATGCTTTGTTATATGAAATTGATGATACCTTTAAAGTAATAGAGGCTGTGGGATTGAAGGTAAATACTGTCTATATAGGCGGTGGTACTCCTACAACTCTTAACGCTACGCAGTTAAGAAAATTACTAACAAAAATAAACGAGAAGGTAGACGTTTCCTCCTTGCTTGAGTTTACACTCGAAGCCGGACGTCCGGATACGATAACTAAAGATAAGCTTGATGTAGCGAAGGAACTGGGAGTGACGAGAATCAGCGTTAATCCTCAGACGCTTAACGATGATATACTTAGAGAAATAGGACGTAATCATACTCGCGCCGACTTCTTTGATGCGTATCGTATCGCCAAGGAGAGTGGTATAAGAGACATTAATGTTGATTTGATCGCAGGTTTACCCGGAGATGATTTTAAGAGCTTTTCCGAGACACTTGACGGTATCATTCAGCTTGAGCCTACTAATATCACAGTACATACGTTTTGCGTAAAAAAAGCATCCGATGTCCTTAAAAACAATTCCGGCATTTATTCACTGACAGGCGGAGATGTAGCAAAGAGCGTCTCTTATTCTCAGTTGAATACCAAATTCGCCGGATATAAGCCGTATTATATGTATAGACAAAAGAATACGGTAGGTAATCTTGAAAACGTAGGATTCTCTATTGAAGGACACGAGGGTATATATAACGTATTGATGATGGAAGAGGTTCAGACTATATTTGCCGTAGGCGCAGGCGCTGTAAGCAAATTTGTTGATTATAACGGTTTAGGATCTCGTGATACTCGTATCAAGCGTTTCTTCAATCCCAAATACCCCTATGAATATCTAAAAATGTCTGATGATCGACGCGCCGGAATAGATACGGGAAAGAAAACCTTGATGGAAGAGGCACTTGATTTCTTCAACAATCAAGACCAATAACAAAATGCATAATAAAATTAAGAGTTTGCTAATATCATTTAGTAAACTCTTTTTTTGTTGGAGAAATTATATGCAGGTGTTAAAAAAACAAGCGTTATTAAAGGGAACTCTGTCGCTTTCGTTGGCAGTTATTATCACTAAGATCCTCGGAGTCGCATTCAAGGTGCCACTTTCGTATATACTTGGCGACGGAGGAATGGGATATTTTAATACGGCGTACGCGATATATGGATTTTTTTATGTTTTGTGTACTGCGGGTGTACCGAAAGCGTTAACATTAATTTTATTAAAATACCGCAATGCTGATGGCGAGAATAACGATCAAAAAATCTTATCTTATACAATGAGGCTTTTTGCTAAAATTGGAGCACTCGCTACATTATTATGTATAACGTGCGCATACGCGCTCGCGCGTGTGACAAAAAGCACCGGCGCTTTCTTATCAATAATATTTGTTGCTCCGGCAATACTTTTTGTATCACTTGGAGGAGTTCTGCGAGGGTATTTCAATAGTCGTGAGAAGTTTGGCGCTATAGCCATTTCTCAGCTTATAGAGGGAATTGTAAAATTGCTTCTTGGACTTGTGTTTGCGTGTATCGGCGCACGGATCAATGCGTCGATAAGCATGATATCAGCACTTGCTATATTAGGGATAACGCTTGGTAGCGTTCTTTCTTTTATATACATGTATATTCTAATATATATGAAAAATGCGGCACAAAATGATAGGCAGAATTGTGTTTTTGATTACAAAATCATTGGATGCGAGATGCTTAAAAATGCATTACCGATTACTGTTGGATCGTCACTTTTGAACTTTTCGGCAATGCTTGACGTATTGATAATAACCAGACGATTAACCGATATTGGTATGAGTGGTGAGATAGCAAATGCCCTATACGGAAATTACACAACCTTAGCAATTCCAATGTTTAATCTTGTTATATCCGTTCTTACTCCTGTAGCTACATCTTATATGCCAAGGCTTGCGTCTAATGAAGTTTTAGCCGATAAGAAACGGTTTTCTTCGCTACTTAATAATTTGCTTTTTATTACGTTGTTTATTGCTACACCGGCGATGCTTGCGTTCTTCTTCTACAGCTTTGATCTGCTCGATGTTTTATTCAGCGTTCAATCATCTGCCGTTGGCGCGAATATGCTGATCTTCTTATCATTGGGCATCAGCTTTTTGAGCGCTCTTACTGTTATCAATACCGCACTGGAGTCGCAGGGGAGAATGATGGCAACTTTTGTATCATTGTTGATTGGATGTATTGTGAAAATTGTATCGGGGTACTCCCTTATCGGAAATAGATCTATAGGTATAATCGGGGCTCCTTTAAGCGCGGTAATATCTTATTTTATTAGCCTTGCGATCTCTATATCGTTTTTGAAAAAGAGCGGGGTAAGGATACTTGCATTTGCCCAAATATCGGTCTTTTCACTTATCGGATTAATTAGCTTTTATCCTTCGTATACGTTGATATATGCACGTAATATTATGGGTAACTCGTTGATGTCTATGATTTTGTCCATTGGCGTGTCAATGGTTATGTATATACTCATATTGTGCATAATTGCAAAGTTGTTCAAAGAGGATAATATATTGAAAATATACAAAAAATCAGTTGGCGCATTAGATGAATAGACGAATTTTTAAAAAAGCAAGTTAAATAATTCAGTTCCTATTGAATTAGTAAAAGTTGTTTGGTATAATAATTACGTTAAACAACTTTTGAAAGGAAAAAACAAAAAATGACAAAGACAGATCTTGTAAATGTAGTAGCAGCGGAGACTGAGATCTCCAAGAAAACAGTTGACGCTGTTGTAAATAGTGTTCTTGAGGCTATCAATAACGCTCTTAAGGAGAATGATAAGGTTCAGCTTATTGGCTTCGGTACCTTCGAGGTTAAGACTGTTGCCGCAAGAGAAGGACATAATCCCAAGACCGGAGAAGCGATCCAGATTCCCGAGAGCAAGAAGGTTTCCTTCACCGCATCCAAGGTTTTGAAGGATAGCGTAAACTGAACTTTATGCGCCTTGACAAATTTTTAAAGGTTTCAAGACTTATAAAGAGAAGAACCGTTGCCAATGACGCTTGTGATGCCTCACGCATATTTGTTAACGGAAAGGCTGCTAAAGCATCATATAACGTCAAGATTGGTGATCTCATATCGGTTACGTTTGGTACTAAAACGGTTACCGTAAAAGTTCTTGAAATTAAGGATACTACAAAAAAAGCCGAGTCGGCTTCTATGTATGAGGTCGTATCCGAATCTGATGAATAATATTAGCGAGTATCGCATATCTTCAAATTGAAGTTATGCGATACTTTTTGTCTTGGAGGATATATGCAACAAAATCAAAAAATATTGATAACGGATAAAAGTAGTGTCTTAATTAATTCCGTAACGTCAGTGAAGAGCTTTGATGAATATGGTGTTGTATTGTCTTCAGAATTTGGAATGTTAGCTGTAGAAGGAAGTAATCTTCAAATAGAAAATTTTGAAAAGGCAACGTCTGAAATTCTGATAACAGGAAATATATTAGGCGTGTATTATTTGGAAAAACGCGATAAAAAAAGAGGCAGAGTGACGAATAGATGATTTCCATTTCATCGCAGATGATCTTGCGCTCTATAGTGCTTTCCGTGATTTGCGCAACGGCGCTCGGCGCCTTTTACGCAATGATTTTATTTATATCCGGATCAATCATCAGGATTTTTACTAAGAATAAAATAGAGCGAAAAAATAAGGTAAAGATCGGTTTTGGATACAATTTTATCGCGTTTTTTTTGACACTCACTTTTACGCTTATTTACTCTGTAATATCTTACGTGACTACAGATGGAGTTATCTCCATTTATTCTCTTATCGCGGCGTTCGTAGGCTTTTTCTGTGGAAAAGACGCTTTAAATGCCGTATTATGGAAAAACAAGAAGAAAATGTGAATAATTTGCTCTCTTTTTAACTTGACAAAAGAATATCTCGGTGTTATAATGTACGTGTACGATAATTATTTTATGTATTATGCGCGTTAGGAGGACATCGTTTGTGGAAAAAAATACCTCATTAGATTCGTATTATTTTCATCAGGGTACAAATTTTGAATCCTACAAGTTCCTTGGTTGTAATGTTGAAAGGCTTGGGGATAAATACCGATATTCTTTCAGAACATGGGCACCCAATGCGCATAGCGTTGGATTAATTTCCGACTTTACAGGTTGGGATGATCCGGTGCCGCTTTCAAGAGTTACGGAAAACGGCATTTGGGAGCTGATCTACGATACGGATCAGTCACTTGAAAAGCAAGCGTATAAGTTCAGAATATCTTCGTCATTCGGCACCTTTGATAAAGGGGACCCGTATGCCAGATTTTCACGCGGTAAAGCGGACGGCGCATCACTTGTTTTTGCTTCTTCGAATTTTGTTTGGACCGATGCGGCATGGATGAGAAAAAGAAAAAATACCATCACTACAAAAAAAGATGCGTATATACCGGCGCCGATAAACATATACGAGCTACATCTCGGTAGCTTTATGAGACACGAAGAAGATAACAGATATCTTTCTTATCGTGAGATTGCCGATGTGCTTGCCGGTTACGTGAAGGGGATGGGCTTTACACACGTGGAGCTTTTACCGATAACTGAGTTTCCGTATGACGGTTCGTGGGGATATCAGGTTGGCGCGTTTTACGCTCCTACGTCGAGATTTGGCGACCCCGATGATTTCAGATATTTCGTTAATAAGATGCATTCCTGCGGTTTAGGTGTCATCATAGACTGGGTTCCCGCGCATTTTCCTAAGGATAGCTGGGGGCTTTACGAGTTCGATGGACAACCTCTTTACGAATATCAAGGACAAGATAGACAAGAATCAAGATCTTGGGGGACAAGATTTTTTGATCTCGGAAGAGAAGAGGTACAGTCCTTCTTGATATCCAACGCGATATATTATTTCCAGGAATTTCACGTTGATGGATTACGTGTGGATGCTGTTGCTTCTATGCTTTATCTTGATTATGATCGCGATCCCGGAGAGTGGATCCCAAACAATGAGGGAACAAATTTGAATCTTGAAGGCGCTGCATTCTTCAGAAAGCTCAATTCCATTGTGTTCTCAAGATATCCATCGGCGCTTATGATTGCAGAGGAATCTACTGCTCACGGAAATCTTACTCGTCCTATTGATGAGGGTGGACTTGGATTTAATATGAAGTGGAATATGGGCTGGGCCAATGATTTTTATGAGTATGTCAGCACAGATCCCTTATATAGAAAGTATTGCCATAAGGCGCTTAACTTCCCGATAATGTATGCCTTCACAGAGAATTTTTGTTTACCAATATCTCATGACGAGGTGGTACACGGCAAACGATCGTTTGTGGACAAGATGTTCGGCGATTATGACGATAAATTCAGACAGATGAGAGCCTCTCTTCTTCTTATGATGACGTATCCCGGTAAAAAGCTTATGTTTATGGGTACTGAGTATGCGCAGTTCAGAGAGTGGGATTTTGATAACTCTCTTGAGTGGTTTATGTTAGATTATCCCAAGCATCAGCAGATGCAGGAATATGTACGAGAACTCAACAATTTCTATCTTTCACATAGTGAGCTATGGGATCGAGACTTTACGCCGTTAGGATTCTCGTGGATTCTTCCCGATGAAGCGGATAAAAACGTTGTTGTTTATAGGAGAATTAACAACAAGGGCGAGAGCCTTGTGATAGCAATTAATTTTTCAGGCGCGAATCAAAGTATGCGTATCCCGCTTTGTAAATCTCGACATCTCGTACAACTGTTTGCTACCGACACCGAGATTAATAATGCTCCGATAACGGTTAATGTGGAAAACGGTTCATACTACGCTGATCTCACCTTGCCGAGATTTTCCGGTGTGGTTCTCAAAGAAAAGACTTTAATTAAAAAAGTAAAAATATAAGGAGACAGAACATGTATTGTAAAAAAGAATGTATAGCAATGCTTCTTGCTGGCGGTCAGGGTTCCAGACTTTATGACCTTACCAAGCAGACCGCAAAGCCCGCGGTAACCTTTGGTGGAAAGTATAAGATTATAGACTTTCCTCTCTCAAACTGCATCAATTCCGGAATTGATACAGTAGGTGTACTTACGCAATACCAGCCCTTAGCACTTAACGAATATATCGGTAACGGAGAGCCTTGGGATCTTCACCGTACCAGAGGCGGCTTATCTGTATTGCCTCCTTATCAGGGAAATAAGAGCTCTGATTGGTACAAGGGTACCGCGAATGCAATTTATCAGAACATCAATTTCATCAAGCAGTACAATCCCGATTACGTTCTCATTCTTTCCGGTGACCATATCTATAGAATGGATTATGCCAAGATGCTTGAGCATCATAAGAAGATGGGCGCATCCTGTACGGTAGCTACTATTACCGTTCCTATGGAAGAGGCGAGCAGATTCGGTATTTGTAACACCAATCCCGATAACTCTATCTACGAGTTTGAAGAGAAGCCTAAGAATCCTAAGAATAACCAGGCATCTATGGGTATTTACATTTTCAACTCCAAGATACTTATTGATTATCTTGAGGCTGATGAGGCTGATGAGAAGTCATCCAATGACTTCGGTAAGAATATTATTCCCAACCTTCTTAACAACGGTGAGAAGCTTTTCGCTTATAAGTTTGAGGGATATTGGAAGGATGTAGGAACCATTTCTTCTCTTTGGGAGGCGAATATGGATCTTATCGGCGATGAGCCCGTTCTTAATATGTCCGATAGAGACTTCCGTATATTCTCGAGAAATATGGCTCGTCCTCCTCAGTACGTAGGACCTAAGTCCACTATTGAAAATTCCCTTGTTTCTGAGGGATGCCAGATCAACGGTACCGTTATCAACTCCGTGCTTTCCGGCGGTGTTGTTGTAGAAGAGGGTGCTCTTGTAAAGGATGCCGTTATTATGGAGGACGTTGTTATTAAGAGCGGCGCAAAGGTTTATTCCGCAATCGTTGATTCGGATACGGTAGTTGAATTCGGCGCTACGGTAGGTAAGGATAACGCAGATAAGAGCGATATCGCTATTGTAGCAAAGGGAACTACAGTTTACGCTGAAAGAAACTAAGGAGGTAAGAATAATGGCTATCAATGCAGCAGGAATTATTTTCTCAAGTTTGAATGATAATACTCTTTCCAGACTCACCAGTGATAGAACCGTTGCCGCAATCCCCTTTGCGTGCAGATATAGACTCGTTGACTTCTGTCTTTCCAATATGGTGAATGCAAATATTTCTAATATCAATGTAGTTGCTAACTACAACTATCGCTCTCTTACCGAGCATATCGGTAGTGGTAAGGACTGGGATCTTGCTCGTCGTAGTGGCGGTGTACATATCATCTCTCCTTATCAGACCGCGCATTCTTCTTCTGCAAAGATGTTCTCCACTCATATGGAAGCTCTTATCAGCATGAAGGAATATATAGATGAATTCGATGAGGATTACGTAATCCTTATGGATTCCGATAACGTGCTCAATATCGACCTCGCTTCCGTAATTAAGGCTCACGAGCTTACCGGCGCAAAGATCACTCTTGTAACTCAGGAGACCGCGCCCGATTATTCTTCTAAGCATCCCAGAATGATGCTTGCTTCTGTTGCCGGCAAGGTTACTGATATTACTATGAGTAGCGTTTACACCGATAGAAATCCTGAGCTTTCGCTTGGAATATTCGTTATGTCTACCGTATATCTCCGTAAGCTTATTGAGGAGGCTCAGGGATATAACACACATAGCCTTACCAACCTTATGCTCAAGAACTTCAAGACTCAGAACTATAGAACCTATAAGTACAACGGTTTCGTTGCGTCTGTATCCAGCTTCCTTGACTATTATAAGTATTCCGTAATGCTCGCGAAGAATGAGGAAGCTCGTTCCTCTCTCCTTTACAAGAAGGAAGCTCCCATCTTCACCAGAGTTCACAATTCTGCGCCTGTTGTGTATAAGACCGGTTCTAAGGCTGAGAACTCTATGATCGCAGACGAATGCGTTATCGAGGGTACTGTTATCAATTCCGTTCTTTTCCGTGGTGTTCACGTAGCAAAGGGCGCTGTTGTTAAGGATTCGGTTCTCTTCAGCGGCACGTACGTTGGCAAGAATTCTAAGCTTAATTGCATAGTTACCGATAAGGACGTTCACGTAAGTGATAACGTACAGCTCTCCGGTAATGAGAATATGCCTTTCTACGTACAGAAGAATCGTAAGGTTTAATTTGGTAGGTAATATATGAAAATATTATATGTTGCAAGTGAGGCTACTCCGTACGCTGCGAGCGGTGGACTTGGCGATGTTATGGGCGCTTTGCCTAAGAGCATTGTTGAAGACAATCCCACAGCTGATGTCAGCGTAATAGTTCCTCTTTATGACACAATGAAGAATGAGCACCGTGAAAAGCTCGAAAAGGTTGCGGATCTTTCATTCCGTTATTCTTGGAGAAATACCGGCGCTACCGTGTATAAGCTTAATAATAGCGGCGTAAACTATTATTTTGTTGAGAATCATTATTACTTTGATCGTGGACGCCTTTACGGTGAGTTTGATGATGCGGAGAGATTCGCATTCTTCTCAACCGCGGTAATCGAGTTTATGCTTCAGACCGGAAATGTTCCGGACGTGCTTCATGCTAATGACTGGCAAACAGCTCTTACCGTTATATACCTTAAGACAGAGTACTCGCATATAGCGGAGCTTAGGGATATTAAAACGGTTTACACTATTCACAATATAGAGTATCAAGGAAAATTCGATCCCTACATTCTCGGTGACGTTTTTGCGCTTGATAGAAAGTACTACAATATTGTTGCTTTTGACAACTGCGTCAATCTTATGAAGGGCGCTCTTGTTACCTCTGATTATATTACAACTGTAAGCCCTAACTATGCTCAGGAGCTTAAGTATGATTTTTATGGCTTCGGACTTCAGGGGGTAATTACTGAAAACGCTCACAAGCTCGACGGTGTTATCAACGGTATTGATTATAGCTACTTCTCACCCGATAAGGGCGGCGATATAGCTTTCCCATTCACTAAGCGAACCGTTAAGTCTGGTAAGGCTAAAAATAAGAAGGCTCTTTGCGAGGAGCTTGGACTTGATACTGCAGCTGATATTCCGCTTGTCGTTATGATTACGAGACTTGCGACTCAGAAGGGAATAGATCTCTTCCTTCATATCGCTGAGGAGATGCTTTCCAAAAAAGCGCAGGTTGTAGTTCTTGGTACAGGCGAAAAGGATTACGAGGAAGCGCTTAGAACACTCGAAGCAAGACATTCTAACTTCAAGGCACTTCTGAAGTTTGATAGAGTTATTTCAAAGAAGCTCTATGCATCGGCTGATATATTCCTTATGCCTTCCAAGTTTGAGCCGTGTGGACTGGCGCAGATGATTTGTTGCTCTTATGGCACAATCCCTGTAGTTCGCGCAACAGGCGGTCTTTATGACACTATTACTCCTTATGGGCTTGATAACTCTAACGGCTTTAACTTCTCCAATTATAATGCGCACGATTTCCTCTATGCAGTTGAAAAGGCGCTTGAAGTGTATGCTAATGAGAAGGAATGGGCTGAGCTCAGAAAACGCGCCCTTAATTGCGACTTTACATGGAATCGTTCTGCTGCGAAATATATGCAAATTTATAACAATCTTCTAATTTGATAGGAAAAATATAATACAATGATTAATAAGGCAAGTGCTAATCCCATTACAGGTGAAAAAGACAAAATAACCAAACAGGAGCTTCGAGAAAGAATTGAAGCGAAGCTCATTACCAGGGGCGTTTTCGATCCTTCGAGCGCAACCGAAGAACAACTTTATAATGCAACCGTTCTTGTACTCAAGGACATTATGATTGATTACAGGACCGACTTTAAAAAGAGAATTAAAGCCGTTAACGGTAAGAAGGTATGCTATCTTTGTATGGAGTTCCTCGTAGGTAGAGCTCTTAAAAACGATGCTGTAAATCTTGGCGTTTACGATGAGCTTTGTTCTATACTCTCCGATTTCGGCTCTTCATTTGAGAAGGTGTTTGCTTGTGAGGTCGATCCCGGACTTGGTAATGGAGGTCTTGGCAGACTTGCTGCTTGCTTTATGGACTCCCTTACAGCGCAGGATTATGCGGCTAACGGATATTCTTTGCTTTACGAGAACGGTCTTTTCAAGCAGAAGATCGTTGAAGGTGAGCAGGTTGAGCTTTCTGATGAATGGCTTGCTTCCGGTGGCGTATGGCTTGTACCTCATCCCGAGCGTAGCCTTGTAATCCGTCTTGGTGGAAAGATAGAGGAAAGAGTAGAGCGTGGCGAACTTAAGTTCATCAATTACGATTATGATGAAGTTAAGGCGGTTCCGTACGATCTTCTTATTCCCGGTACTACCACCAATGCGGTAAATACGATAAGACTTTGGAGAGCGAGAGCTGTTCAGTCTGCATTTAATGGCGCAGGAACAACTCAGAATAACTACATTGTCAACGTCAATAATAACGCTGAGCAGATTACAAAGCAGCTTTATCCTGCGGATAATTACGATGAGGGTAAGCTTTTGAGACTTACTCAGCAGTACTTCCTTGTTTCTGCATCTCTTCAGTCCATTATCAGCGACTATTTTGCAGAGCATGGCTCGCTTCTCGGTTTTGAAGATAAGATATCCATTCATATCAACGATACTCATCCCGCTCTTTCTATACCCGAGCTTATGCGTATCCTTATGGACGTTTATTCTTACTCATGGGATGATGCTTGGAGAATAGTTGTTAAAACTATTTCTTATACCAACCACACAGTTCTTCCAGAGGCGCTTGAGTGCTGGAGAGTTGACCTCTTCGCTATGAAGCTTCCGAGAATCTTTATGATAGTTAATGAGATCAACAAGAGATTTACCGCAGATCTTTGGAATCTTTATCCCGGAGACTGGGATAGAATTTCAAGAATGGCTATTATTGCTTACAATCAGGTAAGAATGGCTAATCTTTCTGTTGTAGGATCTCATACCGTTAACGGCGTATCCGCGCTTCACAGCGATATTCTCAAGAAGACGATTTTCCACGACTTTTACAAGATGACTCCTTGGAAGTTTACCAATGTTACAAACGGCGTTGTCCATAGAAGATGGCTTAATACAGCCAACCCAGCGCTTTCAGGTATGCTTGATGAGCTTATCGGTAGTGAATTCAGAGAGGATGCAAGTCACCTTATAAATCTCGAGAAATATAAGGATGATTCAGCCGTTCTCGATAGAATTGCTGATATTAAGCGTCATAACAAGGAAGTGTTTGCGCACTATGCATTTGGTAAGACCGGAAGAAGACTTGACGCGGATTCCGTATTTGATGTTCAGATCAAGAGAATGCACGAGTATAAGCGTCAGCTTTTGAACGTTCTTAAGATTATAGCACTCTATAACGAAATCCTTGAGAATCCTAACGTTAATATGCCTAAGCAGACGTATATCTTCGGATGTAAGGCTGCTCCCGGTTATGTGATGGCAAAGAAGATTATCAAGCTTATTTGGTTCCTTGCCAAGGAGCTTGAGCAGAATCCTCTTACCAGAGATAGACTCAAGATCGTATTTATGGAGGAATACAACGTATCTCTCGCTGAGGTTCTTATTCCTTCCGCTGATCTTTCTGAGCAGATATCACTTGCGGGTAAGGAAGCAAGCGGTACTGGTTGTATGAAGCTTATGATGAACGGAGCTATTACGCTTGGTACACTTGACGGCGCTAACGTAGAGATCGTTGAGGCTGTAGGCAGAGAAAACGCCTATATCTTTGGTCTTAATACTCACGAGGTTGAGGAGCTTTGGAGAAACGGATATAATTCCAGAGACTATTATCATAGCTCTCCCGTTCTTAAGGGAGTTGTTGATAGACTTTACCGTCCTATTGGCGGTCAGGACTTCTCGCATATCGCTGATTATCTCATAAATGCAAATTACGGTGTAGCGGATCCATTTATGTGTCTTGCTGATTTTGAGTCATATATGTATGCTTATAAGAATGCTATTAAGGATTACGGAAATAAGCAGGAATGGGCTAAGAAGTCTTTGATGAATACTGCTACGAGTGGCGTATTTGCTTCTGACAACAGTATAAGAAAGTATGCTAATGAAATTTGGCATATCACTCCTATAAACAAATCTAAATCTTAATTTTTTCAGAGGAATATAAAGTGAGGTCGCTTTCCTTTTCTAACAATAGGGCTGAGGCTTTGGTGGGTAAGGTACTATTTACACACGGAGATAAACTAAGCACTTCTTCTGCCTTCGAGATAAGCAAGGCGGCTACGATCAGAATACAACTCCCAAGAATATTGGGAGTTGTTTCTGCGTCTGTTCGCATTTTTTCTGAAGATCTGAGTAGAGAAATTACGAGTTTGCGATGCGAGTGGGATGATTTGAAAAACGGTTATGATACATACGAAGCGCGTATAGATACTTATGCGCTCGGAGTGGGCCTATATTTCTTTGTTATAGATATTGATTCACAAAGCGGTAAATTATACGGTTATAAGTCAGGACGTGATCTTGCGTTTTCGGCTAAATATCCGTTGCACTCATTATATCAGCTTTCTATATCAGATTTTAGATATAAAAAGAGCGACAACAAGCTTGGTGGAATTATATATCATATATTTGTGGATCGTTTTAATAAAGGTGGTCCTTCTACGCAAAAGCCGGGTGCCATAATCGATGACGACTGGAGAGTTATACCGGAATTTCCGTTATATCCGGGCGCACCCCTTAAAAATAATCATTTTTGGGGCGGAACGCTTTGGGGAGTTGCGGACAAGCTTGATTATCTTAAATCTCTTGGTGTCAATACTATTTATCTTAGCCCAATATTTGATGCAGCATCGAACCATAAATATGATACGGGAGATTATATGACCGTTGACTCTATGTTTGGTGGAGATGATGCGTTTGTAAATCTTATTGATAAGGCTAAGGAGAGAGGAATCGGAATAATTCTTGACGGTGTTTTCAATCACACTGGATCCGATAGCTTGTATTTTAACCGCGAAGGAAATTACGATTCGGTAGGCGCATATCAATCGCCTCTTTCGGACTATTTTTCGTGGTATGATTTTCAGAATTATCCTGATAAATATACTTCATGGTGGGGGATAGATATATTACCGAGGATACATCCGGATAAACCGTCTTGCAGAAAGTATTTTGTAGGAAAAGGCGGCGTTATAGAAAAGTATGCTCGTCTCGGCATCGATGGATTCCGTTTGGACGTAGCGGATGAACTTTCTGATGATTTTATTTCTAAAATAAAAAATGTATTAAATCGTTATAATAAGCACTCCGTGTTGTATGGTGAGGTTTGGGAGGATGCTTCCAACAAAATTGCGTATGACGTAAGAAAAAAGTATTATTTGGGTGAAGAACTTGATGGAGTTATGAATTATCCCGTTAGAAAGGGAATTATAGATTTCCTCACGCGATATGATAGTTCAAGCTTGGAATATGCTCTTACCGATATAATAGATAATGCTCCGAGTAAAGTTCGCAATATGCAAATGAATCTGCTTGGTACTCATGACACTGAGCGCATACTTACGGTACTGGGTGGAGAAAAATCCGATGGTAGAAGTAATGAGTATCTTTCTAAAAAGAGGATGAATGACCTTGAGCGAGGAACGGCAAAGCGCAGACTTCGTATGGCGTATACCATTCTTGCTACAATACCCGGACTTCCTGCTATTTTTTATGGAGATGAAGCGGGTCTTGAGGGATATCAAGATCCTTTTAACAGAATGCCTTATCCCTGGGGAAGAGAAGATCAAAATCTGATAAGCTTCTATAAAAGCATAGGTTCCATCAGGTCTAGCAATTCTGTGTATAAGGAGGGCGATTTTAACCTTCTTTATATTGATTCAAATACACTGGTATTCGAAAGATATGATGAAAAATACTCTTACGTTACTTTTGTAAACAATAGCAAGCAAGAGAGAATCGTTGAGTTTTCAGGAGTGGCACAGGCTTTGATTTTTGATGGCTCTGAATCGGAAGGCAAGAGCTTTGAGCTACCGGCGCATACAGCACAAATATTTAAAGCAAAACGTAAAAATCATATTTATTTCTAATTAT
>JAZOUM010000052.1:0-4972 GCA_045658205.1 Eubacteriales bacterium
TCCCGCTGTGTTTTTTTCTCTTACTCTGATATGCTCGTAAGGCAATATTCCTTTGGAATGCGCCTCGAGGGAAAACGATACTCAATCGTTTTCTAACACTCTCGGTTTCGCTTCGCTATTCTCGTCTGCGGACTCGGTCTCCTCGGGGGAAAGCGATACTCAATCGTTTTCTAACACCCTCGGTTTCGCTTCGCTATTCTCGTCTGCGGACTCGGTCTCCTCGAGGGAAAACGATACTCAATCGTTTTCTAACACTCTCGGTTTCGCTTCGCTATTCTCGTCTGCGGACTCGGTCTCCTCGGGGGAAAACGATACTCAATCGTTTTCTAACACCCTCGGTTTCGCTTCGCTACCCACGATGTCCCGAAATACCTTCCTCTAATTTACGGCTCCTTATCAAAATTACACGCGTTCTCCTTCCGTCTTTTGCTACGCAAAATCCACCTCCCTCCCGGAGGGAGGCTTAGCGGGACGTCGAAAGGCGCCGTCCCCTACCGATTGGTGCGCCATTAACGCCTTATTTGGCGGGCGATTTGTATCCATACGGATCCTCACTAAATTTATCGATTTTGATCTTACAAAAGTTTTCATCCCCCATCTATAGACAACCATATATAATATAATAAGAAGAAACCGGAAGATCGGCTTTTCTGAGAAGGGGTTGATTTTCGCTTTCAAAAATGGTACAATGGTATTGATAAACGAAAGCGAGGTAACGCTATGAAGATTGGCGTAATAGGCGCGGGAACGTGGGGCATTGCCCTTGCCCGTATGTTAACAAACAGCTCGCACGACGTAGTGGTATGGTCGGCGATCAAGGAAGAAATAGACACGCTATCAAGTGAGAGAAAGCATAAAAATCTACCGGGAATGACGATACCTGATGAAACCGGGTTCACATACGATCTTCGTGACGCGGTATCCGACAAGGACATTATCCTTATGGCCGTCCCTTCCATATTTGTGAGAGAAACCACTAAAAAAATCGCTCCGTTTGTAAATGACGGTCAGATAATCGTGGACGTAGCGAAAGGCATAGAGGCAGAAACCCATCTTACGATGACGGAAATCATAAAGGATCAGCTTGCCATGGACCGTCCAGAAATAACGGTCAGACTTGTCGCTCTTTCCGGACCGACACACGCGGAGGAGGTAGCTATCGACCTCCCCACAACCATCGTATCGGCATCAGAGGATGAGGCGGCGGCGCTAACCGTACAGGATGTGTTCATGAACACTTGTATGCGCGTGTACACACACTTTGACGTGCTTGGAGTTGAACTATGCGGCGCCTTTAAAAACATCATTGCGCTTGCGACGGGAATCTCCACCGGACTCGGCTTTGGAGACAACACAAGGGCCGCGCTTATAACACGCGGTATCGCGGAGATCAAGCGTCTTGGACTTAAGATGGGATGCAATGACCAGACCTTCGCAGGTCTTGCAGGAATAGGCGACCTCATAGTAACGGCAACCAGTAACCATAGCCGAAACAACCGTTGCGGACGTCTGATCGGAGAAGGTCTCGCCCCAAAGGAAGCTATAAAAGAGATAGGCATGGTAGTAGAGGGTATCAATGCATTACCCGCCGCCGTCTCCTTGGCTAAAAAGTTTGGTGTAGAAATGCCCATCACCGAGACGGCGTATGACATCGTATTCAACGGAGTTGAGCCTAAGCTCGGAGTTCTCAAGCTTATGACAAGAGGCAAAAGAGCCGAAATAGATAACGTTGTTTTTTAACACTATTGCATTGTCAAAAATAAAGGTCTTTCTTTTTTCAGAAAGACCTTTATATCATTTTATGTATATATTAGTTTACTTTATAGGCTTATTCAATATTTTCTTCCTTGATCATCTCACTATACCTTCTATACGAAAGCGCGCTGAAAGCAATGCCTATAACAAGGATAGCGCACCAGGTGACAATCGTCATAGACCATCCCATATTTTTAGATATAAGCGCTATGCCATACGTAGAGATTGCCGCGCCGATATATACACAGCTGTTGCACACCCCGCTGACAGTAGCGGCTCTGCCGAAGCGAGAGAATCTGCCGGGTAGGCAGGATATGAGAAGGAAATTGGCGCCGTGCATAGCGGCGCATATAAACGAAGTAAGGATAAGAGACGCTACACCAAAGAAAGTCCCCTCCATAGAGAGAAAGAACGCGAGAGGAACTGCGCATATTAAGGATAAACCGAACAGGACTGAGGTACCCAAAACCTCATTCTTTATGATACCCTTTTTATGCAATGCCGTGACGACGGTTATGCTGATTATGGAGAAAACAGGAAGAAGAATGGACAAGAGTGTCGACTCGGAAACTCCCTTGCCAAACGCCTCGGAATAAAGGGTTGGCATCCATGACTCGATACCGTCACGAAGGAAGCCGACTACGATAATACAAACGAACACGGTGAAGATACCGCACTCTCTCATAATAGAAAAAATGCCGTGTTTTTTTGCTACACTTTGGATAGAAGCCTCGTTTTTTCTCGACACGGGTACTATCTCTTCGGCATTTTTAGGCAAAATGAGATGCATAACTATCGCAAAGGTCACCATCGATAAAAGCGCAAGAGATGCCGCGGTAATGAACACACTCTCCCAGCTCATAAACGTGATGCAAAGCGGTACGAACACATAAAGCAGCACCGTCGCTACGTGCGCCGCAGATGTAACGGCGAGGTGAGCCGTAACATATGTCTTGTGATCGAGATACTGCGCAAGTATCTTTACAATAGGCGGCCATAGCATCGCCTGCGCAAGACCGTTTAGTCCCCAGACGAAGAACATCGCGCCCTCCGGAACAAATGCCATACACGCATTGCAAAGTCCACTCGTAGACAAACCAAGCATAATAAGATACTTGGGACGTATCTTGTCGCCGAGGTATCCGCTGACGAGCTGACCTGCGCCGTAAAATATAAATAGCATCGTGCCGATCAGTCCGCCGTTCTCACGGTTGATTGCGCCTACACTCGCCATCTCTGCCATTACCGCCGCAAAATCCTTGCGCGAAAAATAGCTGACAAAGTATACCATACAGCACATAGCTATAATGCCTATTTTCGAATAGCCTTTTTTATCTGCAGTATCCACCGTTCTCACCTCCTATACCTATCAAGCAAGTGTTGAAAAACACCCCTCCCTTCAAAAAAAGGGGAGGGGTTGTTACGTATGTTAAATTATGCGTTAGCAGCCTTTACGATAGCGGTAAACTTGTCGGTCTTAAGAGATGCGCCGCCGATGAGACCACCGTCAACGTTCTCCTTTGCAAGAAGCTCTGCCGCGTTAGCGTCGTTCATAGATCCACCGTACTGAACAATGATCTCTTCTGCCGCCTCAGCGCCGTAAAGCTCAGCGATGCACTCACGGATAACTCCGCAGGTCTCGTCAGCCTGCTCAGGAGTAGCGGTAAGTCCAGTGCCGATAGCCCATACAGGCTCGTAAGCGATAATAACGTTCTTAAGCTCCTCTGCGGAAACGCCCGCAAGATCAAGCTTGGTCTGAAGTCTTACAACCTCATTGGTAATGCCGGAGAGTCTCTCCTCCTTAACCTCGCCAAGGCAAAGGATAACCTTAAGACCTGCCGCAAGAGCAGCCTTGGTACGAAGGTTTACGGTAGCGTCGGTCTCGCCGAAGTACTGTCTGCGCTCGGAATGTCCGATAACAACGTACTCGGTGCCGATCTCCTTAAGCATAGCAGCGGAGATCCCGCCGGTGTAGGCGCCGCTCTCTGCGAAGTGAACGTTCTCTGCGCCAACGTGAATGTTGGTGCCCTCTGCCGCCTCAACAGCGGTAGCGATATCTACGTAAGGAACGCAAAGCACGATATCGCACTTATCAAGTCCCTCAACCATAGGAGCAAGCTCCTTGATGAACGCGCGAGTCTGGGAAGGAGTCATATTCATCTTCCAGTTGCCCGCGATTACATATTTTCTCATTTTATTGTTCTCTTTTCTTTGTTTTTTCACGCGCCCCAAGGACGCACATCACTATGCGACGGTGCTAAAAGCGCCGCCGCATATTTTATAGATTGATTGTCGAGTAGATAGTTTTTAGTGATTACTTGAGATTGGATTTTTGAGATAGAAGCGTCCGTTCTTCACGCCGAAGTCATAGAAGCCTACGACGAGCATGCGGGAAAACGGCGGCTATATCCAATTTCAAATTGACAATGGAATTTTTGAGATAGAGGCGTTCGTTCTTCACGCCGAAGTCGTAGAAGCCTACGACGAGCCTATAGGAAAACGGCGGCTATATCCAATTCCAAATTGACAATGGAATTTTTGAGATAGAGGCGTCCGTTCTTCACGCCGAAGTCGTAGAAACCTACGACGAGCCTATAGGAAAACGGCGGCTATATTCAATTCCAAATTGACAATGGAATTTTTGAGATAGAGGCGTCCGTTCTTCACGCCGAAGTCGTAGAAGCCTACGACGAGCATGCGGGAAAACGGCGTCTATATCCAAAAATTACTTGTCAAGGAGACAAGAAACGCCGGGAAGATCCTTACCCTCAAGGAACTCAAGAGATGCGCCACCACCGGTAGAGATGTGAGTGATCTTGGGAGCGAAGCCGAGCTGCTCGCAAGCCGCTGCGGAGTCACCGCCACCTACGATAGTGGTTGCAGAGCTATCTGCAAGAGCCTGAGCTACAGCTACGGTACCCTTTGCAAGAGTGGGGTTCTCAAATACGCCCATAGGACCGTTCCAGATAACAGTCTTTGCAGAGAGAACAGCGTCAGCGAAGAGCTTAGCGGTCTTAGGACCGATATCAAGACCTTCCTTGTCTGCAGGGATGTTCTCCACATCAACATAGTCGATCTCGATGGGAGCATCGATGGGGTTGGGGAAGGAGGAAGCTACTGCGCAGTCAACGGGAAGAAGAAGGTTAACGCCGTTCTCCTTAGCCTTTGCCATCATATCGCGGCAGTAGTCAAGCTTGGTCTCGTCAAGAAGAGAGTT
>JAZOUM010000053.1:0-5797 GCA_045658205.1 Eubacteriales bacterium
TGTAAAATTATTTTGGAAATAAAAAAGACCGTAAATAAACGGTCTTTTTGCGGTCAAACCGCTAAAAATGGTCGAAGCGGCGGGACTCGAACCCACGGTCTCCAGTACCCGAAACTGGCGCGATACCACCTTCGCTACGCCTCGATTTTTTATATTTTATTTACTCGTAACGAAAGTATTTTATCACAACTTATGTTATTTGTCAATCCATTTTTTGAAAATAAAGACACAGTGTTGAAAAAGTTGTTACATACCTTAATACAAAGTGATGTGGTTTAGTGATTATGACGAAAGTAAAATAGCAAGACACCTTTAGATATTAGTAATAAAAAAGCGTGGAAAGATGATAATTTAATTAGTTTATTTAGGTGTTTTTTTGAATGTTTTAAAAAACAATTATATCCTCACTCTGAATATTTTTGACTATAAACATATGGATTATGGTAACTATAATTTACATTTAAGGCGGTTTAAATGTAAAAATCCACGAATTAATTGTGATTGATAACAGTAAAAAAGCCCTTTGCAACTTTGTTTTTTTGTTTCTTGGTATTGTTTTTTTGTTTGAAAGTCACAAAATAAAGCTATTTGCGACTATACGAAAAAAGAGCGAGAATACAGGTATCGTGATCAAAAAAAACGGAGTGGTCGTCCATTTTTACATATTTGGCATTAGATAGTAATCTTATACAATATATTTTACTGTGCTTTGTGCAAAGTGTGGAACTTTGTCGCTGTTCATTTCTTGTGCTTGACTTTACTATATTATTTATGCTATTATATGGATGGTAAAGTGTAGTGATTATCCGTTTTTTACGGCGTAAGGGTGAAAGCGTTGTAAAATGACGGGCAGAAAACCCTTGCTTTAGCTTGCTGGGAGTAAGTTTTTGCTCTCTTCGGGGAGCTAATGCTTTGACCTTCGTAGCTTTAGCGACTCTGCATATAATCATAGGGTACACTCGCTTTAGCACTTGATTCCCAGCCAAGGAATTAAGTGAAAAAATTGGCGAAAAAACAAAAAAAGGAGAAAAACATGAAAACCAGAATTATCGCACTTCTGATGGTTATGGTTGTAGTTGTTCTGTCCTTCGCTTCTTGCTTCGGTAAGAAGAATAACGACAGTACCGGTGGCGGAACCGGCGACGGTGGTAACACTAATTCCAACTATCCTTGGACTACCACTACTCTTAAGTTCCAGATGACCGACAACTCCAACGGAACCGAGCTTCCTTCTTCCTGTAGAAGATATCTTGCAGGTGACCTCTCCAAGCTTATGAATTATGAGAGCGCTACCACTGTTGATGATTACATCAAGGCAAGAAATGACGCTGCAGAAGAAGCAACCAACGTTAAGATTAACTACGAGTACTCTCCTGATACCGCAGGATTCACTTGGGGCGAAAACGTTGATAAAATCGACGCAGAGGTAAGATCGGGCTCTACTACGGCTCCCGATATGTACTCCAACTTCGTTTACGACATGGTTGCAGTATCTCTTAAGGGCTCTTTTGCAAACCTCTATTCTTCTACTATGTACGAGGACGGTCACGAGCTTGCAGGTGAGGACCACAACTACTTCGAGTTCACCAAGCTTCGTGATAAGTACGTTGATACCGGTAAGGACTACATGTACGACTACATGAGATCTCTTACTCTTTCCAAGTTCAAGATGTACTGCTTGTCCTCTGACTATTTCACCGATATGGTACGTGCATTCCTTGTAGTACCTGTTAACATTCAGCTTCTCGAGACTCTTGACACAGATGATTCTACCGATTATCTTAAGGATAGAGTTGAGACCTTCGATGAGAATCTTAATGTAAGAACTAAGTACACCATCGAGGACTTCTATGAGCTTGTTAAGAGTAAGGAGTGGACCTACGAGACTCTCGCTAAGTTCTCTGAGATCATCACCAAGAACACCGGTGGTGAGGAGGACATCGACATCCACGACAGAGTTGGTTTCGTTCTCGGAACTACCTCCGGTCTTCCCGCATCCGGTATGCTCTATACCACATCTATCACTATTATTAATAGAGAGATGTCTGCGACTAAGGGCGACTATACTTATCAGTATCCCGGTACTTACCAGACTAGCAGTGGATCATTTGAAATGATGAGCTCTGAACATAAGGATTATGCTGCGAATGCAGCTCAGATTGACGAACTTACACAGTTCTGTGATAACCTTAGCGCTCTTATGAAGGCTAATGGCGTTATCACTCTCAGCACCGAAGAGGCTGCTACAAGTGGTTACGGTAACAAAGACCTTGAGGCTATCCGTAACAGATTCTCAACAGGTGACATTCTCTTCGGCGGCGTTATCACCCTCGGTTCTCTTGAGTACGAGGAGTACAAGGATATGAACGCTGATGGTAAGCGTGGTTACGGTATCGTTCCTGTTCCGCTTTACAGATCCGGTTCTAACGACAAGTACCTCACTCAGATCCACAACGTTGGTAAGATCGGCGCGATCTCTTACACTACCAAGAACTTCTCTCAGTGTACTGCATACCTCAACTATCAGTCCACTCACTCCTATGATATCCTTAACGAGTACTACAACTACAAGCTTGCTTACGATGTAGGTACCGGCGTAACCGGTAACGTTGAGATGCTTCAGTACATCCGTGAAAATGTTCGTTCCGCTTTCGATAAGGCATTCGAGGACGCAGTAGCATACTTCCGTCAGACAAATGAACCTAATGCTGTAGACGAGAAGTGGCATCAGATGCTTATGGGCGCAAAATTCGAGCTTGACAATATGTCTACTGAGTATTCAAGTTTGGCTCCCAAGAAGGCGCTTGCTCTCTATCAGCTTGAGACGGCACTTTATCCTTCTCTTCCCGATTAATTTAAAATTTGTAAGGCTCGCTTCATTCGAGGTATAGCCAAGCAGAGCGGAGATATCACCTTTGGTGGTGTCTCCGCTTTTTTATATTTATTTTCTTGACTTCCTAAAAAAAATATATTACAATATATTAGTAATGAAGAAAAAGAGAGGATCCTTTATGTCAAGAATAATACTTGCCTCCGGCTCTCCGAGAAGGCGTGAGCTACTCGGTCAGCTTTATGACAGCTTTGAGATCATAACCTCAGAGGTTGATGAGACACTCTTGGATGACGTATCTCCGGTAGATGGCGTCGAGATTCTCGCCGTAAGAAAGGGAAGTGCTGTTGCAAAGACTTTGCCCTGCGAGTGCGTCGTTATATCCTCGGATACGCTCGTTGAGCTTGGCGGAGTGCCGCTTGGCAAACCTACCTCGGAGTCTGACGCGTACCGTATGCTTCGCTCGCTTTCCGGTAATTATCACAACGTACACACGGGCATTGCCGTCCACTACGACAATCGCGTAATTTCGGGCGTAGCCTCGGCTCGTGTTAAGTTTAAGGATATTTCCGACGAGGATATATATGAATACATCGCCGGCGGTGAGCCAATGGACAAGGCGGGAGCTTACGCTATACAGGGCGAGGGCGGAAAATTCATCGAGGGCTATGACGGTGATTTTGACACCATCATGGGACTTTCGGTCAGCCTTACAAAAAGCCTTATAGACCAGATCACAGGTGGCGACAATGACTAAGAAGGAAAAGCGAGAGCGCCTCGCTCTTATCGTCGATCGCTTTAAAGAGATATATCCGGAAGCAACCTGCGCGCTTGAGTATAACGGTGACCCGTGGCGACTTTTAGTTATGGGCAGACTCTCCGCTCAATGCACCGATGCGAGAGTGAATATAGTTTGCCGTGAGCTTTTTTCTGTATTTCCTACGCCTCGCGCTATGGCTGACGGCGATCTTGCCGAGATAGAACGCATCGTTAAGCCGTGCGGACTTTACCGTATGAAGGCGTCGAGCATAAAGGAAGCTTCGCGTATGCTTGTCGATGATTTCGGCGGAGTTATACCGAACGAGATGGACGAAATGCTAAAGCTTCCGGGTGTCGGTAGAAAAATAGCCAATCTCATACTCGGTGACGTGTACGGACTGCCGTCTGTAGTATGCGATACACATTGTATGAGAATTTGCGGAAGATTCGGTATGTATAAAGAGGATCTGCGAGACCCCGGTAAGATAGAGAAGATACTTCTCGAGCTTTTACCGTACGGCGAGGGATCGGATTTTTGCCACCGTATAGTAAATTTCGGTAGAGACGTATGCTCTGCGAGAAGTCCCAAGTGCGACTCGTGTCCGCTTTCTGATCTATGCGAGCATTATAAGAGGAGTCACAAGGATGTCTGAGAGAATAAAGATAGCTCTACCTATAGTGGTAGAGGGGAAATACGATAAAAGCACGTTGCTCTCCATATTTGACACCACAGTTATAACTCTTGGTGGATTTGGTATATTCAATTCTAAGGAGAAGCAGGCGCTTCTTCGGAAGGTCGCCTCCGACGGCATTATCATTTTAACAGATTCCGACGGTGCCGGTAAAATGATACGTTCATTCTTAAACGGAATCATACCCAAGGAAAAGATATACAACCTGTACATACCTAAGGTCGCCGGCAAAGAAAAACGCAAGACTTCGCCATCTAAAGAAGGTTTGATCGGTGTTGAGGGAATGGGTAGAGACGAGCTTGTTCGTATACTTGTGCCCTTCTCAAGTGAAAATATAGGAGACGGATATAAAACCAAAAATGCCGCCGAAATCATAACTAAAGTTGACTTTTATATGGATAAGCTGACGGGATTTGATAATTCTGCCGATAGACGAGATAAGCTCTCATTATTGTTTGACTTACCTACCGGCATGACGCCGAACGCGCTCCTTGAGGCTCTTAATATTATCACGGACAAGGAAGGATATAAAAGAGTCGTAGATCTGCTTTAACATGCACAAGTAATTTTGTCTTCAAAAACTATTGTACACGTGCATTACGCGCAAAAAATAAAATATTTTGGCAAATTGTCTTTACTTTCACAAATCTTTGTGCTATAATCATAAATTGAGGTGTGAAGTATATTTTGCGCCCAAATTAAATAGTTATTATTTAAATTTTTTATATGGAGGATAAACCAATGATACTTAGAAAGAAAATTTCTATGGATGGTAACACTGCTGCTGCTCACGTGTCCTATGCGTTCACTGAAGTAGCCGGCATTTATCCCATCACCCCCTCTTCTCCCATGGCTGAGGTAACCGATACCTGGTCTGCTTCTGACAAGAACATCTTCGGCGAGCCCGCTAAGAACATCTTCGGTCAGAACGTAAAGGTTGTTGAGATGCAGTCCGAGGCAGGCGCGGCAGGCGCAGTTCACGGTTCTCTCGCAGCAGGTGCCTTCACCACTACCTACACCGCGTCAGGGTCTACTTCTTATGATCCCCAACATGTACAAGATCGCGGGTGAGCTTCTTCCTTGCGTTATTCACGTTTCCGCAAGATGCGTAGCTTCACACGCTCTTAACATCTTCGGCGATCACTCAGACGTATACGCATGCCGTCAGACCGGTTTTGCTATGCTCGCTGAGACCAACGCTCAGGAAATCATGGACCTTGGCGCAGTTGCTCACCTTTCTACCATCAAAGGCAGAGTTCCCTTCCTTAACTTCTTCGACGGCTTCAGAACCTCTCACGAGATTCAGAAGGTTGCTGCTTGGGACTATAAGGATCTTGCAGAGATGGTTGACTGGGATGCAGTTCAGGCATTCCGTAACAGAGCTCTCAACCCCGAGCATCCCGTACTTCGCGGCTCGGCTGAGAACGGCGATATCTTCTTCCAGCACAGAGAGGCTTGTAACCCCTACTACGACGCTCTTCCCGCAATCGTTGAGGAGTACATGGGTAAGGTTAAC